>JAEYQF010000063.1 GCA_023410155.1 Verrucomicrobiota bacterium
GATCGCGGTGGGCGCGGTGTAGAGAATCGTGAGGCCGTGGCGATCGATCATCTGCCAGAAACGATCGGGCTCGGGTTGGTTGGGCGCGCCTTCGTAGAGAAAGATCGTGGCGCCATTCGCGAGCAGGCCGTAAACGACGTAGCTGTGGCCGGTGATCCAGCCGATGTCGGCGGAGCAGAAGTAGCGGTCGTTTTCCTTCAGATCGAAAACGTAGTGCGAGCTGAGTTTCGCGCCGAGGAGATAGCCCGCGGAGGTGTGGAGCACGCCCTTCGGTTTCCCGGTGGAGCCGCTCGTGTAGAGGATGAAGAGCGGGTGCTCGGCATCGAAGGCTTTCGCATCGTGGTGATTCGGCGCGCCGAGCCACGCTTCCTTCCACCAGACGTCGCGGCCCTCGACCATGTTGATCTCGTTGCCGCAGCGTTTGACGACCATCACGGTCTGCACGCACGGGGCGCCTTCGAGGGCTTTGTCGACATTGGCCTTGAGCTCGATGACCTTGCCGCGACGCCAGCCGCCGTCGGCGGTGATCACGAGCTTGGCCTGGCAATCGTTGATGCGGTCCTTCAGCGCCTCCGGCGAAAAGCCGCCGAACACGACGGTATGAATCGCTCCGACGCGCGCGCAGGCGAGCATCGCCATCACCGCCTCGGGGATCATCGGCATGTAGATCGCGACGCGATCGCCTTTGCCGACGCCCATGTTTTCGAAAATGTGCGCGAGGCGGCAGACGTGAAAATGGAGCTGCTTGTAGGTGATCGTGCGGACATCGCCCGGTTCGCCCTCGAAGATCAGCGCGGCCTTGTTCTCGCGGTGGGTGCCGAGATGACGGTCGAGGCAGTTCTCGGAGACGTTGAGCTTGCCGCCCACAAACCACTTTGCGTGCGGCGGATCCCAGGAAAGGACTTTCTTAAACGGTTTGCGCCAGACGAGATGCTCCTTGGCTTGGCGATCCCAGAACTTTTCTGGGGAGTTGACAGACTCGGCGTAGAGCTTTTTGTAAGTCGCATCGCTCCCAAGATTGGCTTGGGCTTTGAACTCGGCCGAAGGCCTGAACAACCGGGATTCCCGGGACACTGAGGTAATCGTCTGATCTGGCACGTGTGTGTTGGGTTGTGGGGTTAAGAGACGCGTAACCGCGCCCTTATCCCTCCATGAGTTTTGAGCGTCAAGCGCGAGGAGCCGTTACACACATCCGTATGGAAAAGAAAACTACGTCCGCACCCGCGGAGACCCCCGTGCCTGCTGCAGCTGCCGCTCCTGAAGCGAATGCCGCTGCGAACGCGCCCGCCCCCGCCCCGGTCGAGACGATCCGCGTCGAAGGTATCCTCGACATCGATACGCAGCGTGGCGGCAACGGCCAGTTGCTCGACATGAGCAAGGGCGGCAAACGCCGGCCCACCGACCCCTTCGTGCCCAAGGAACTCATCCGCCGATTCAAACTGCGCGCGGGCTCGATGATCGGCGGCACCGCCTTCCCGCCCGACGGCCGCTTCCCGAATCCGAAGATGCGCTTCATCGAGACCGTAGATGGCGTCCCGCTCGAGGAACGCCGCGGAAAACTCGAATTTACCACGCTCACTACGATCTCGCCGAATCAGCATCTCAAGATGGAGATGAAGGACGGCCGCATGACGACGCGCGCGGTCGATCTCTTCTGCCCGATCGGCAAAGGCACCCGCGGGCTCATCGTGGCGCCGCCCCGCACCGGCAAGACCACGCTGCTGCGCGACATGGCGCTGGGCGTGATCGAGAACAATCCCGAGTGTCACGTGATGATTCTCCTCGTGGACGAGCGCCCCGAGGAAGTCACCGATTTCAAACGCAGCGTGCCCGCCGAGATCTGGGCCTCGTCCAACGACGAACAGATCGAGAACCACATCCGCATCGCCGACCTCTGCATCGAGCGCGCGAAGCGTCTCGTCGAAGCGGGTCGCGACGTCGTGCTGTTTGTCGATTCGATCACGCGTCTCTCGCGTGCGCACAACACCGCCAAAAACAGCGGGCGCACCGGCTCGGGTGGTCTCGACGTGCGCGCGCTGGAAAAGCCCCGCCAGATGTTCGCCGCCGCCCGACGCACCGAGGAAGCGGGCTCGCTCACGATCATCGCCAGCGTGCTTGTCGAAACCGGCAGCCGGATGGACGACGTGATCTTCCAGGAGTTCAAGGGCACCGGCAACATGGAGCTCGTGCTCGACCGCAAGTGCGCCGAAATGCGCCTCTGGCCGGCGATCAACGTCGCCGCGAGCGGCACGCGTAAGGAGGAGCTGCTCATCGACGCAAAGACGCTCGACGGCATCCATTTCTTCCGCCGCGCCCTCGTGCAGCAGAAGATCGAGGAAGCCACGGACACGATGATCGCACGTCTCTCCAAGACGAAGACGAACGCGGAATTCCTAAAGCTCATCGCGCGCTAAGAGCGACGCAGCGATCACGACTGATTCAGTTCCGCAAAGGCGCGCCACCCGTCGCGCCTTTTTTTGTGACTCAATCGGGCAATCCGATCTTTTCGCCACAGAGTTCACGGAGGGCGCGATCCGAGGTCACAGAGTTGAGAGTTCGTCTTCGTTTCAACCTGTTCGAACCGGACCCCAATCCAGACGTCAGCGGAGTGGCGTCCCTGTCGTCAAAGCACAAAGTCTCGCACAGCTCTCCGTGCACTCTGTGTCGGAGCTCCGTGCCCTCTGTGGCCAAGATTCGGAACTGCCCCGGTCACACCCGGTCCGTGCTGCGGACCCCGCCGCGCGATGCCCACTCAGGAGATCAACTACGACGATCCCACGTTGGGCGTGTATCTGAAGTTCACGCATCTGCCGGCCACGCAGCTTTCGACGATCCTGTATCACCTCTCGGAACTCACGGACAACGTCGCTCTCC
The DNA here is from genome assembly GCA_023410155.1 of Verrucomicrobiota bacterium. Lineage (GTDB taxonomy): Bacteria > Verrucomicrobiota > Verrucomicrobiia > Opitutales > Opitutaceae > Opitutus. The sequence continues at coordinate 2,875 of JAEYQF010000063.1, forward strand.
TCTTCCCCGCGCAGCGGGTCGACGTCATCGAGAACATCATCGGCTACGTGCCCCATCTCACGGTCGACTCCGTGCACACCGGGCAATCGATCGACCTGCGTTTTCGTTTCGACGGCAACTGGCCGAAGATCCACATCGAGCGCCGCGCGCGCGGTGACAAATCCGACACCGTGCAAGTCGTGCTGCCAAAGTGGTCGCTCGCGTTGATTGTTGTGGGCTACCTGCTCGATTTCGGTCTCTCGCGTTACCAACAGGTGCTTGAAATCCAGAAGCTGAAAGCCGAGGTCGAGCAACTCCATGGATCGCTCAGGAACCTCGATCCGGCCAAACTCCAGGACCGTAACGATCCGCTCGTGAACGCGATCGACATCCACGTGAACTCGCTTCGCCAGCAGTTCAACGCCGACAACATCAAGCTCGTCCGCGTAAACGGCAGCCTCGTCATCGACAAGAGCGCGCCGATCAATCCGCCGCGGGAGTGAGTCCCTTCAACGGTGCTCAAGCCGGAACCACAGAGGCACAGAGTTCACAGAGCCCGATCCTTCCGATTCGGATTTCTCTGTGTCCTCGGTGCCTCTGTGGTTCAAAGAGACCGCTTCGCCGGTCACTTCTTGCCCTTATGGCCGAGCACGCCTTCGAGAATCGGCGTGGCGCTGCCATCCTGATTGCGCACCGCAAAACCACCTTGGTAATCCCACACCCCCCAGCCCCAG
>JAEYQF010000073.1 GCA_023410155.1 Verrucomicrobiota bacterium
GCCTTTCATCGTGGTCGGTGCCGCGGCGATCTGGCTCGAAGATCGTGGGCCGACCTTTTTCCGCCAAAACCGGGTCGGGAAGAACCACGTCACTTTCCGCCTGCATAAACTTCGCACGATGCGAGTCTCCTTGGAGCCCGGCGATCTCTACACGCAGCCTGGCGACGCGCGCATCACTCGAGTGGGGAAGATTCTCCGGCAGACGCGCGTCGACGAGTTTCCGCAACTCTGGAATGTTCTCCGCGGCGACATGAGCTTGATCGGTCCCCGCGCCGAATGGGATCGGCTGGTGGAGAATTACGAGCAGATCATACCTTGCTATCACTTCCGCCATTTGGTGAAGCCCGGCATCACCGGTTGGGCGCAGGTCAATTACCCCTACGGTGCGAGCACGGAGGACACGCTCAGGAAGCTCGAGTATGACCTATATTACATCCGCCACTTTTCCTTCCTGCTGGATGCCTCGATCGTTCTGAAAACGATGCACATCATGCTGTTTGGCAAAGGCCGGTGACCGTGCTTCTTTCCGGCTCCTGTGAGTAAGATGAAGCGGTCCATCAAGCGTTACGATTTCCTCGTCATCGGTGGCGGCAGCGCAGGCTTCAATGCCGCGCGCGTCGCCGTCTCTCTCGGGCGCACCACCGCGGTGATCGACGGAGCACGCGAGCTGGGCGGCCTCTGCATTCTCCGCGGATGCATGCCGTCGAAGACGCTGCTCTACTCGACGGACGTTCTGCACCTCGCCCAAAAGGCCAAGGTGTTCGGCCTGAACATCCCGCGCGCCGAGGTCGACATGAAGGCGCTGCATCGACGGAAGAAACAGCTCATCGGCGAATTCGCCGACTACCGGATGCAAGCCCTCACGAGCGGCAAGTTCGACCTCATCCGCGCTCACGCGCGCTTCGTCGACCCGCATACGGTCGAGCTGTCCACGGGCGAGCTGATCGAGGCCAAACACATCCTCATCGGAACCGGTTCAAAAGTAGCCGTGCCGCTGGTTCCCGGATTGGGCGCGGTGCCGTTTTGGACGAGCGACGACGTGCTCGATCTCGATTTCGTGCCGAAGAGCGTGATCGTCCTCGGGGGTGGCATTGTCGCCTGCGAACTCGCGCAATTCCTGCGCCGCATCGGCTCCAAGGTCACACTCGTGCAGCGCAGTGCCAACATCCTCCGTGACCATTCCCCGTCCGCTTCTGTAGTCGTCCAACAGGCCATGGTGGACGACGGCATCGAGCTCTTCGCCGGCACGACGCTGCAACAGGTCAGACACGATTCGCGCGGCTTCACGCTCGAGTTCATCCACGACGGCAAACGTCTCACGCGCCGCGCCGCGCATCTCTTCAATGCGCTCGGACGCGAGCCAAACACCGCCGCACTCGACCTCGCCAACGCCGGCGTGAAGACGCGCCCCAATGGCCAGATCGTCATCAATCGCTGGCAGCAAACGACAGCGCCTCATATTTACGCTGCCGGTGATTGCTCGGGTCCGGCCGAGATTGTGCACATCGCGATTCAGCAAGGCGAACTCGCCGCACGTCACGCCGCCGGCGTGAAGAAACTGAAGCCGGTCGACTATTCGCTGATGTTAAACGTGGTCTTCACCGATCCGCAGCTCGCCACGATCGGCCGCCTCGAAAGCGAACTCATCAAGGATGAAGCCTCGTATGTCGTCGCCAGCTATCCGTTCAACGATCATGGCAAATCCATTCTGATGGACGCCAACTACGGCTACGTGAAGGTCATCGCCGAGCCCGGTCGCGGGCGCATCCTGGGGGCGGAAATCGTCGGAAAGGACGCGGGCGAGTTGATCCACGCGTTCAGCGGTCCGCTCGCGATGAAAGCGACGGTCTTTGATCTGCTCCGCGCGCCGTGGTATCACCCCACGCTCGCGGAGATCATCACGTATCCCCTCGAGGAGCTCGCCGAGCGCATCACGAGCGGCTGAGTCTGCTCGCGCGCTCGCGGAAACTCACGCGCCCGACTTAGCCGCGCTCGCGATCGCGAGCAGATCGACGAGATCCACGCGGCCTTCGTAGAGCGCCTTGCCCACGATCACACCGTCGAGACGGACGTGACGCTGCGATAGCTTCGTCAATTCGACCACATCCTCGCGCCGGCTCACGCCGCCGCTCGCGATGATCCGGCACTGCGTGGCGTTGAGCATCGCTTCCTGCGCCGCATAGTTCGGGCCGGTCAACATGCCGTCGGTGCCGATGTCGGTGTGAATGATGGTGGCCACGCCGAGTGCGTTCATCCGCTGCGCAAGCGCGATCGCACTCAGATCGGCGGTCGCGACCCAGCCTTTGACGGCCACCTTGCCGTCCTTCGCATCGATGCCCACAGCGATCTTGTCGCCGAAACTCTGCACGAGTTCACCGACGAACACCTCGCTCTCGGCGGCTCGCGTGCCGATGACGACACGCGATACCCCAAAGCCCAACGCGCGTTCCACTGCCTCGCGCGTGCGCAGGCCGCCGCCGAGCTGCACCTTCATCCCGAGTGCCGCGATCGCCTGCACCGCTGCGAGGTTCTGTGGCTCGCCCGCAAACGCGCCATCGAGATCCACCACGTGCACCCACCCGCTGCCCGCGGCTTTGAATTGAGCGGCCACCTCGGCGGGATTCTGCGCGTAAACGGTTTCCTGATCGGCGCGTCCCTGCGTCAGCCGCACGGCGCGTCCACCTTTGATGTCGATGGCGGGATAGATGGTCATCGGAACCCGCGAGCGTCGCTGCTCGTTGCCGCGGCGCAACGCGTTTTTTCGCCGCTGACACGCCCGGGGCGCCGCATGCCATTTCCGCTTTGCGCCAAATCCATCGCCGACGAAAATGCTCCCATGTCCAATTACTCCGTTCCTCCGTTCCTGAGCGAACTGCTGCACGCGCGCTCGCCGTCCGGCTACGAGGCCGAGGCGCAGGCGGTTTACGACAAACACGTCAAAGCCTCCGCCGACGAATACTCCGGCGACGCCCTCGGCAACCGCATCGCCACGCTCAACCCCAAAGGCGATCCCGTGCTCATGCTCGCCGGTCACATGGACGAGCTCGGCCTCATCATCACCTACGTCAACAAGGACGGCTACCTCTACTTCGACACGATCGGCGGACACGACCTCAGCGTCATCTCCGGGCGCCGCGTGCTCATCCAAACCACCAACGGCATCGTGAAAGGTGTGACCGGCAAACGGGCGATTCACCTCATGGATGACGAGGATCGCAAACGCGTGCCGAAGAAGCACGAGATCTGGATCGATATCGGCGCCTCCTCGAAGAAAGACGCGCTCTCGCGCGTTTCGATCGGCGACGTCGCCACCTACGATCACGAACTCGAGTTGATCAACGGCAGCATCGGCACCGCGCGCGCCTTCGATAACAAGGTCGGCGCCTACATCGTTGGCGAAACGCTCATCCGCCTCGCGAAAGAGAAGAAGAAACTCGCCGCCAAAATCGTGAGCGTCGCGACTTCGCAGGAAGAGATCGGCGTGCGCGGTGCCACCACCCCGGCCTGCCTCGTCAATCCCCACATACCCGTCGCGATCGACGTCGGGCACGCG
>JAEYQF010000110.1 GCA_023410155.1 Verrucomicrobiota bacterium
AACTGCTACTTCGGACGTTGTGAGTTGAAGTTAAGCGAAATGCGCCGAGGTCAGGACGAGTGGCCGTTGCGACCGTTGGGCATGTCAGCGAAGTGGAGGTCGTCCTGGACGCGGGGAGCCGGCGAGAGACTCGGGCGGCGCAGCGTCGGAGCGATGACTTTTGAGCTGGTGCGGCGTTGAGCGGGCTTGGCGGGAGCGGCGGCACTGGACTTGGTGGCTGCCTCACCGCCCTGCACGAGCCGGCGGAGTTCGCTGACGGCCTCCTGCATGGCGACAGCTTGCGCGCTGAGCTCCTCGGCCGCCGCGGCGGTTTCTTCCGCGTTGCTGGCGGAAGCCTGGGTGACCTTGTCCATCTGGGTGACGGTTGTATTCACTTGGCCGATACCCTGGCTCTGCTCCTGCGAGGCCGTGGCGATCTCGGCGACGAGCGTGTCCATCTGGCGCGCCTTCTCGACGATCTCGGTGAGGGATGCGGCGACTTTGCTGGAGAGCTGCACGCCCTGATCGCTCTTCTGGATGGCGACCTCGATCTTGTTCGCCGTCTCGCGGGCGGACTGGGCCGAGCGTTGGGCGAGTCCGCGGACTTCCTCCGCGACGACGGCGAAACCCATGCCCGCCTCGCCGGCGCGGGCGGCCTCGACCGCGGCGTTGAGGGCCAGGATGTTGGTCTGGAAGGCGATCTCGTCGATGGTCTTGATGATCTTGGAAATGTCGGCGGAGGAGGACTTGATCTCGTCCATCGCGCGACTCATCGCATCCTTGTCGGTCGCGCACTTGTCGGCCGCCGTCCGGGCGCCGTTGGAAAGGTCCTTCGCCTGGTGAGCGCTGCCGGCGTTGCGTTTCGTCATGCTGGAGAGCTCTTCGATCGAGGCGCTGGTTTCTTCGAGGCTGGCGGCCTGTTCGCTGGCGCCTTCGGCGAGCGACTGGCTGGCGCCGGCGACCTGCGAGGCGGCGGCGGTGACTTGCGACGATGAATCATCGAGCGAGTCGCTGACCCGCCGGATCGTCGTGTTGACGCGGCGCGTGATGAGATAGCCTGCCGAGAGGGCGAGCGCGACGGAGGCGAGCGCGAAAATGGCGGTGAGCGTGCGGGCGCTCGACATCGCGCTGGCGATCGCGGCACTGGAGTGCGCAGAAGAGGTTTCGTTGTAGGCGAGGATGTCCTGGATGGATTTCTCGAACGCGTCGTAGACCGGCGTCGCCTGCTGGACCTTGATGGCGGCTTCCGCGTTTTTGGCCGCGGCGCTCAGGTCGCGAATCTCCCCGGCGATCTGACGATAGGCGGCGAGCGCGGGACCGATCTTGTCGAAGAGCGCGCGATCCTCGATCGAGACGATTGTCTTTTCGTAGGTCGCCAAGGTTTGGACGATCTGCTCGGCAAGCGCGTCGGCCTGACGATCGAGCAACTGCATCTCAGCGGCGTCGGCGCTCGCGAAATGCTTCAGGGTGATAACGCGATAATTCAGCGTCTGCACGAGGGCCTTGTTGCTCGCCGCGACGCCGGGCAGATTGTCCTCGGTGATCGTTTTCACCTCCCGGTCGATTTGGTGGAGGCTGTAGAAGAAGCAGCCCGCCAGGATAAGAATAAGGCAGAGGGGTGCGGCAAAGCCCGCCCCCAGCAGCCGACCGATCGTCCAAGTTTTCATGCTCTGGTCTAGTGCGGCGCGCTTGCGATTGGATTTAGCGGGAAGCAAGGAATTCGCCTCTTATTAGCAGAACTCTCCTGGGGTGATGCGCCAGCGCGACCGGGGACTTCACCGGGGCAGCCCGCGTGCTGAGGAGCTCCGGCCGCGGGATTCCGGCGCGGGAAACGCTTAACTTCGCAGCGGCGTGTCCGAATAGGGGGATGGCTCTTTCTGCCCTCCCATGCCCATTCCCTCGGAATCCCTTCAGGCGATCGATGATCTGATCAGTCGTTTGGCCGCCGAGTCCATCCTCGCCCAGAGCGGACGCGACGATGGTCTGGTGCCGGCGTATAGCTTGCTGGGCGATTTGCGGGAGCTGTGCTCGACCGAGGCGGTGATCCGCGATGCGCTCAGCGCGATGCACATCGCGCTCGAGCAGATGCTCGATTCCGCGAAGCCCTTCGACGACGCCACGCTCCACCGCCTGCGGGCGACGGTCGAGTGGTTGCCGGTGGCGATCGAGTGCGTGAAACATCAAAACGCGATTCCCCCAATCGAGGCCACTGCTGCCGCCGCGCCCGCCGCGCCGGCGCAGGATGATTCATCCCCGGCCCACGAGACCGAGGGCAATGTCCTCCTCGAACTCCACATGGAGGATAACAGCGAGCTGCTCACCGAGTTTTACGGCGAAGCCGTCGATCATCTCGCGCAGATCGAGGCGGCGCTGCTGGCGCTCGACCAGGAGCCGGATAACCCCGAGGCGCTCAATTCGATCTTCCGCTCGTTCCACACGATCAAGGGTAATGCCGGCTTCCTCGGGCTTGTGCCGATGCACACGCTCGCCCACGAGGTCGAGTCGCTGCTCGATCTCGCGCGCAACCAGAAGCTCCGCCTCAACGCGGCCATCATCACCGAGATCTTGCGCAGCCGCGACGCGCTCGCCGCCCTGACCAACCAGATCGCCGCCGCTCTGCAGCGCGGACAGCTTCCGTCCGAAATTATTCCGGTCGGGCACCTGATTCGCAATGTCCGGCGCCTCGCCGCCAATCCCGATCAAGCGGCGGCGGCCGAAACGCCCGCTCCGGCGATCGTGCACGCTCCCGCGCCGACATCTGCTCCGGTCGAAGCTCCGGTGAATCTCGCGCCGGTCATCCCGCTCTCTGCCGCTCCCACGGCGCCTGCCGCTTCCCCGCACGAAGCTCCCGCCGCTCCTGCGGCCGCGCAAAAATCTCCCGCCAACTCTGCCGCGCCCAAGGCTGCGGCCGGTGGCGCCACCGTCCGCGTCAACACCGAGAAACTCGACTCGCTGATGGACGTCGTGGGCGAGCTCGTGATCGTGCAGAGCCAGCTCCTCGAGACCGCCCGCGCCAATGGCGACGCCGGCGCCGGCACGCCGCTCCAGCGCAATGTCGCGCAGCTCTCCCGCATCACGAAAGAACTGCAGCACACCGCGATGTCGCTGCGCATGATTCCGATCAAGCCGACGTTCCAGAAAATGGAGCGCCTCGCGCGCGATCTCGCCCGCGATTTCAGCAAGAAGGTCCATTTTGCCACCAGCGGCGAAGACACCGAACTCGATCGCACCGTCGTCGAGGAGATCGGCGATCCGCTCGTCCACATGGTGCGCAATGCTCTCGACCACGGTCTCGAACCGACTGCGGCTCGCGTCGCGGCCGGCAAGCCGGAAACCGGTTCGCTGCACCTGAAAGCCTATCACCAGGGCAGCAACATCGTCATCGAGCTGCAGGACGATGGCCGCGGCATCGATCCGGAGAAGATTTTCAAAAAAGCGGTCGAGAAGGGCGTCATCGCGGCCAACGCGCAGCTGAGCCGCGACGAGATCCTCGCGCTCATCTTCGCGCCCGGATTCTCCACCGCGGAGAAAGTCACCTCCGTGTCCGGCCGCGGCGTCGGCATGGACGTCGTGAAGCGCAACATCGAGAAGCTCCGCGGCAAAATCGAGATCACCTCGGAGGTCGGCCAAGGATCGACCTTCAAGATCAAGCTGCCGCTCACCATGGCGATCATCGACGGGCTCGTCGTGCGCGTGGGCGAGGATCGCTTCATCCTCCCAAGCACCTCCGTGCAACGCGCGCTGCGCCCGACCCGCGAATCCATTTCCACGGTGCAGGGCCGCGGAGAAGTGCTCGACTTGCGCGGTCGCCTCGTGCCGATCCATCGCCTCCACCGTCGCTTCGGCATCCCGGCCGATTCCGAAAATCCCTGGGACGGCATCATGGTCATCGTCGAACACTCCGGCCGCATCTCTGCGCTCCTCGTCGACGAGATGGTCAGCAAACAGGAAGTCGTCATCAAGAACCTGGGCGCCTTCATGCAAAGCCTTCCTGGCGTCGCCGGCGGCGCGATTCTCGGCGATGGCAACATCGCCCTCATCCTCGACCCGGGCACGCTGCTGCAGGCGGCCTGAGTCCCCAACCCTTCTTTGCCGTGACCGACTATCAACCGCCCACGATCGATCAAGTTTGCGAGCGCGCGCTGCGCCTCCCGTGCGCCCCGGCGCTGCTGCCCCGCCTGATCACGACGCTCCAATCCACCGAGAGCAGTGCGGACGACATCGCGGCGATCATCATGGTGGATCCGGGACTCGCGGCTGCCACGCTCCGCCTCGCCAACTCCGCCTTCTTCGGTGCTGCCACGCCTGCGGCGAGCGTCGCCGAAGCCGTCGTCCGCCTCGGCCAGAAAGAACTCTATCGCCTCGCCGCCCTCGCGCTTGTCAGCCGGTGGGAAACGGGCGTCGGCCACGGCGAAGCGGGCGATTTCTGCCGCCATGCGCTCTGCACCGCACTCGCCGCGGAAGTGCTCGCCGAGACCAGCGAACGCGTCGATCCCCAGGCCGCCTACACCGCCGGCCTCCTGTGCGACATCGGCAAGCTGGCCGTCGCGCACGCTTGCGATCATTTCTATCCCGCCATCCGCGCGCACTGCAGCGCGCAGAACTGTGCGTGGACCGACTCCGAACGCGTGATCCTCGGCTACGATCACGTGCAAGTCGGCGCGAAACTTCTCAAGGCTTGGAATTTCCCCGCTGTGTTCGTCCAGATCGCGGAGCATTATCTGACGCCCGCGCAAGCCAGCGCCGATGCGCTGCCGCTCATCGCGCACCTGCACGCCGCGAAATACATCGCGACCTCGTTTGGACCCGGCGTGGGCGAGGACGGCTTCCTCTTCGTGCTCAACGAATGCTTCCTCCTCGAGTGGGGCTTCACGCCCGAACTCCTGCAGGAGACGATGCCGATCGTGCACGAACGCGCGATCTCGCGCCTGAGGGAGAACCTCACCACCGGAGCCGTTAAGCTCTGAGCCGCGGATATAAGCGCGAAGGGGTGGAGGAGCGCGTGCCTCGCGCCGCTCGGCGCAGAATGGTTCTCGTTGCCGCCCGCTTCCGTCTGCGAACGAACAACGGTCGGGACTGACTGCAGCCCAGGTCGGGATAAAGTGCGTCCACGGTCGCGACGCTGTGCGCCCCGAGTCGCGCCAAGGTGCGGACCGGCTTGCGCCATGATGCGGATCGAGCCGGACCCGGGTGCGGACTGGCTCGCGCCAAGGTGCGGCTTAAGTCGGGGCAAAGCAAAACGCCGCCTCGGGGAAGGCGGCGTTTCTTGTATCCGTAAACTGGATGCGCGGCTCAGGCCGCGAGGGAGACCGCGTCATTTCCTTCCGGGGTCTTCAGGGTCATCTCGCCGGTCTGGATGCTGAGGTGCACGGTGCGATTCGTGGTGCCGCCCGTCACGATCTGGCGGGGACGCAGGCCGTTGGCGGTGAGGAAATCGAGCGTGGCCTTGGTGTTGCGCTCGCCAATCTTGAAATTGTCCTGGCTGTTCAGCACGCAGGCCCCACCTGTCACAAAAAGGCGGATACGCGAGCGGTCGGCCTTCAAGCCGCCGAGCGCGCGAAAGAACAGCGGCAACCCGGTGTTGGCGAACATCGCGGGCTGGGTGGCGGCCTTGTCGGGCGAGATGCTCGAGTCGGGCAGCATGAGGTGAAGGATGCCGCCGACACGCACGCCCGGATCATAGGCGACCACTCCGATGCAGGAACCGAGCGCGTAGGTGCTGAGGGTCACTTGGGCGTTGTTGGAGACGGCCATGTCGCCGACGCCGATGACGACCCGTTGCGCGAAAATGGAGGCGATGGTGGGGGCTCCGGCCATGGGTCAGGAGACGGAGGCAAGCACGCGGCTTCCGAAGGTGGAAATGGGGGCGATGAGCATGGTCCGGGCGTGTTGCGAGCGTCGGGAAGTTATACGGACGGCGGGAACCAAACTTGAGGCTCCGCGCAAACATTGACGCAAATTGCGTCCGAACTGCAGGAGCGTGCGCGGCGCGTCCGACTCAGAGGCGCACGAGCAGCCGCTGGCTGATCGGCGTCACCTGGTTGTGGCTGCGGATCTTAGCGATGGTGCCGGGGCTGAGTTCCTGGCCTTCGCCGATGAGAAGCAGGCCGTGCGGACTGTAGATCCCGCTGGCCAGCACCATGCCGGGCTCGAGTTCGTGCAGCGTGATTTCCCGCACTTGCCGCGGGAGTTGCGCCAGGTTCGTGACCTTCAGGAAGAGTCGCACCGCCTCCGGGTCGTAGGCCGTGCCGGACTGCGAGAGGATGAGGTCGATCGCCTGCGCCTTCGGCAGGCCGGACTCGACGAAGCCGACGGCGACCGCGAGGCAGCGCGCCGGCCACGGGATGCCATCTCCCGCGAGACCGTCGGGATATCCGCGGCCGTCGAAGCGTTCGTGGTGGGCGCGGATGACCTCGCCCACGCCGGAGCCGTCGTCGACGAGCGAGGCGAGGGTCTGGCTGTAAACAGGATGGTTGTGCAGCATCGCCCGCTCGCGCTCGGTGAGCTGGTCGGTCTTCGAGCGGAACGCGCGGAGCATCTCACGGGGAACACCGATGAGGCCGAGATCGCAGAGCCAGGCGGCGGTGCGCAGCGCATGTTTCTGCGCTTCGTCGAGCAGGTGGCTGTCCGCCATGTGTCCGGCGAACTCGACCAGCGCCTTGGCCTGACCGCCGAGAATCGGGTCGTAGGTTGTGAGGATGCGCCGGCACAGCTCGAGCGAGTGTTCGTAGTTGGCGGCGAGTTCACGATTAGCCTCGTCAAGGTGCTGGCGCTGGCGCTCGAGATCCTGCACTTGGGCGGCGAGCGCGGCGTTGGCCTCCTTGAGCTGGTCGTTGAGGCGCTGGGTCTCGGCTTGGAGAATGGTGTTGTGCGTGACGAGCTCGTGGCGGTGCACGGCGTTGCGCACGGTGGCGATGAGCTCTTCGCGTAGCCACGGTTTCGCCACGAAGCGGAAGATTTCGCCCTTGTTGATCGCGTCGACGATCGTGGGCAGCGACAGGACCGCGGTGATCAGGATGCGCGACGCATTCGGACGCAGGCGGCGGCTCTCGATGAGGAAATCGAGCCCCAGCATCTCGGGCATCTTCTGGTCGGAGATGATGACGGCGAAATCGCGCTCGGCGAGGATCGAGAGGGCCTTGGTGGGGCTGGAGCACGCCACCACGTGGAACTTCTCGCGCTCGAGCGTCTGTTGCAGCGCGGCCAGGACCACGGGCTCGTCGTCGACGACGAGAATGGTTGAGGGCAACGGAGGAACTGGCGCGGGATCGATCATGAGGCGGCGAGCGCCGGACTTTCGGCGTGGGGGCGGATAGGGTGAACGATGAAATCGGCTACGCGGTCAAGCGGAAGCTGCCGCTGAGAGGCGCCGTTTTCCCATGCGGCCCGCGGCATGCCGTAGACGACGGAGCTCGCTTCGTCCTGCGAAAACGTGGTCGCGCCGGCTTCGCGCAGGCGCAGCAGGCCTTCGGCGCCGTCCTTGCCCATGCCGGTGAGCACGCCGGCGATGGTGTGCGGGCCCGCACCGCAGTCAGCAGCGGATTTGAACAACAGATCGACGGCGGGGCGCTGATGCCAGATCTGCGGTCCCGAGGTCACGCGGGCCCGGTAGTGGTCGCGCTCCCACTGGACGAGGAGGTGAAAATTTCCCGGGGCGACGAGCGCGAGGCCGGGGCGGAGGATGTCGCCGTCGACGGCTTCGCGCACCTCGAACGCGCACTGCGTCCGCAGCCGGTCGGCGAAGGCTTTGGAGAAAACGGGCGGAATGTGTTGCACGACCGCGATTGGCGGCAATCCGCCGGGCAGTCGCGTGAGGACCTCGCGGAGCGCTTCAGTGCCGCCGGTCGATGCGCCGAGGAGGATGAGCTGGCGGGAAGCAAGCGAGCCGCCGCTCGACGGGATGCGCGGCGGGATCGCCGGAGTGGGCGCGGCGGCGACCGGACGCGCGCGCACGAACCGTGCACTGGCGGCGGCCTTGATGCATGCGATGAGTTTGGGGCCGAGGTCGCCGAAGGAGTAGGAGCCCGAGGGTTTGCCCAGCACGTCGCAGGCTCCGAGCCGGAGCGCTTCGAGCGCGAAATCGGAGCCGCGTTGCGTGAGCGAACTCATGATCACCACCGGCATCGGGTGCTGCTCCATCAGGATGCGGAGGAAGGTGAGCCCATCCATGCGCGGCATCTCAAGGTCGAGCGTGAGCACGTCGGGGTTGAGCTCCTTGATCTTGTCGCGGGCGATGTAGGGGTCGACGGCGGTGCCGACGACCTCCAGTTCCGGATCGGCGCGCAGGGCGTCGGTGACGAGTTTCCGCACCACGGCGGAATCGTCGACCACGAGGACTCGGATCGGACGGGAAAGCGTGCTCACGGGGAGAGAGGCTTGCGGTAGGTGGCGGGCCGGATGCTTTGCAGCGAGTGCTTGATCGCCGTCAGGCTCTCGGCGTGACCAACGAGCAGGTAACCGCCCGGCACGAGGTGGCGCGTGAGTTTGTTCACCAACTCCTCCTGCGTGGGGCGATCGAAGTAGATCATGACGTTGCGGCAGAAGATCACCTGGAAAAGCTCTTTGAAGGGTGGCTCGCCCTCGAGCAGGTTGAGGTGGCGGAAATTGACGCGGTTACGCAGGTCCGCCTTCACCCGAAAGTTGCCTTCATGCGGCCCGAAGCCGCGCTGGAAATGACGCGTGATCGTCTCGCGCGGCATCTTGCCCAGAGTCTCTTCCTTGTAGATGCCGTCGCGTGCTTTCGCGAGGACGCGGCGCGAGATGTCGGTCGCCTCGATTTGCCACGGGAAGTCCGCCATGCATTCGGCGAGCGTGATCGCGATGGAGTAGGGCTCCTCGCCGGAAGACGAGGCCGCGCTCCAGACGTTGAATCGCGACCAGCGTTCCTTCGCCGCGCGGGCGCGCATCTCAGGCACGACGGTCTGGCGCAAGAAGTCGAAGTGCGCGATCTCGCGGAAGAAGAACGTGTGATTCGTCGAGATGACGTCGATGAGGTTGGCGAGCTCCTCGTCGGCGCCGGGAGTTTGCAGCAGGGCGCAGTAGTCGGTGATTGAGCTCAGATTGGTGGCGCGCAGCCGCTTGCCGAGGCGTGCCGCCACCAGCTCGCGTTTGTCCGCGCTCAAACTGATACGGCTCCGCTCGTAAACGAGGCCGCGGATAAACTCAAAATCGCTGTCCCTCATGAGGTGCTGCCCCCGTATATCGTCGCACGGCCCGAAGAATGAAGCGCTCGCCACGTTTTCGTCGGCGGGTGCGGCAAAAATTTCCTCCATCTCCGTTCAGGTGAATGCCGTTCTGAGGCCGACGGGGAAAACTACATCTCCAAACAAAGCGTAATCAACAGGTTGTAGGTGCAGAAAACTCGCTGGCACCTCGTTTGCTTAAGGGCGCGTGCCCATGATCGACCCGATCTTCCACGCTGAAAACTACCAGCTCGCTCGCAAACTCCTCGATGCGACTGCGCTCCGCCAGGAAGCCATCGCGTCCAACATCGCCAACGCCGAGACCCCGGGTTACCGCCGTCTCGATGTTTCGCCCGATTTCGCGTCGCAGTTGAAGTCGCGCCTCGCTGCGGGCGATTTCGCCGCGACGGCCAGCCAGATCCGCCCGCAGCTCACGGAGGATCACACCGCCCGCTCGATGCGTCCCGATGGCAACACCGTCGAACTCGAGCGCGAACTGATCGCGATGAACGCCAACGCCGTTCAGCACGAGTTCCTCACCGAGATGATCTCGGGCAACCTCAAGCAGCTGCGCCTGGCCATCACCGGCCGCGCCGCGATGTAAGCCGCCCTGCGTCATGAATCTCATCTCCGGCATCGACGTCACCAGCAGCGCGCTCAACGCGCAGAAGACCCGCCTCGATATCGTCGCGCAAAACATCGCCAACGCGCAGACGACCCGCACCGCCCACGGCACGCCGTATCAACGCCAGGTCGTTTCCTTCGAGACCGAGCTGATTCGCCGCGCCGGCAATGCGGGCCTCTCTCTCCAAGGCGTCAAGGTCGCCAACATCGCCACCGACCGCACCCCCGGTCAGCAGGTTTACAATCCCCAGCATCCCGACGCTGCGGCCGACGGCACCGTCACGATGCCCAACATCAACCTCTCCTACGAGATGGTGGATCTGATCACCGCCTCGCGCGCCTACGAGGCGAACCTCGCAGTCGCCAAGAACGCGCGCCAGATGGCGCTCAAGACCCTTCAGATCGGCAAGTAAACCCACGGCCGAGAGCTGAACTCTAGCCTCTCCGCCCTTCGCACTCAGCTCCATCTCCCACCATGTCTCCCATCGGCTCCGTCAATCCGCTCGCCGCCTCCGCCCTCACCCGGATCGATGCCCCGTTGCCGAAGACTGCGCTGGTGCCGTCCGGCCCGTTGCCGTCCGCCCCGGCCGATGGCTTTGGCAACATGCTCGAGGGGCTCGTCTCCACGACACTCGACAAGATGGATACGTCGCGCATGGCCGCGCAAAAAGTGTTGCTCGGCGAGTCCGAGAACCTGCACGGCGCGATGATCGCGATGCAGGAGTCGTCGATCGCATTCGGCCTCATGGTCGAGGTCCGCAACAAGCTCGTGGAATCCTACCAGGAATTGATGCGCATGCAGGTGTGAGCCCGCGCGCACCACGCTCTTTATTTTCTCTCCTGAAATTTTTGCCCGGCGAAACGTCCGATGAAGAACTTCACTCAATCCCTGCTCGATCTGTGGAAGCAGCTAGGCCTCAACCAGCGCGTGTCGCTGATCGTGGCCGCCATCGCGGTGGTGGGCGGCATGATCGCGCTCGTCATGTGGTCGCGCCGGCCCGATATGCAGCTCCTCTATGCGCGCCTGAGTGAGAAGGACGCCGCTGCGATCATCGGCCAGCTGCAGTCGCAGAACATCCCGGTGGAAGTGTCTGCAGGCGGCACCGCGGTCTCCGTGCCGGCTGATCGCGTTTACAAGCTGCGCATGGATCTCGCCTCGAAGGGGCTTCCGAGTGGCGACGGCGTGGGCTTCGAGATTTTCGACAAGGGTCAGTTCGGCCTCTCCGACTTCGTGCAGCGCACGAACTACCTCCGCGCCGTGCAGGGCGAGCTCGCCCGCACGATCATGCAGCTCCACGGCGTCCGCGCGGCCCGCGTCATGATCGTGCAGCCCGAAAACCGCCTGCTGCTCACCGAGCAGGGCGTGAAGTCCACTGCTTCGGTTTTCGTCGATGTCGGCGGCGGCCGCCTCGATCCCGATCAGGTCAACGCGATCCGTCATCTCGTCGCCAATGCCGTCCAGGGTCTCGCGCCCGACCAGGTCGCCGTGGTCGACAACCGCGGCCGCACGCTTTCCGAGGAGTTGAAACAGGATCCCACCCTGGGCACCGCCTCCTCGCAGATTCGTTATCGCCAGCAGGTCGAAGATTACTTCGCCAAGAAAGTGGAGACGATGCTCTCCGCCGTCATCGGGCCCGGCAACGCGGTGGTCCGCGTCTCGGCCGAGATCGAGACCGAGGCCATGACGCTCGTCTCGGAGACATTTGACCCCGAGGGCCAGGTCGTGCGCTCCCAATCGATGACGGAGGACTCCTCCTCGACAGCCGAGACCCGCACCTCCGGCGGCTTGGTCGGCGTCAGCGCCAACGTCCCGGAAAAGAATGCCGGTGCCGAAACTTCGCGCCCCGTTTCCAACTCCGAACAGACGCGCAAGAACCGCACCACCACTTACGAGATCAACCGCGTCACGACCAACACCACGCGCAACCCCGGCTCGATCAAGAATCTCACCGCCGCGGTGTTCATCGCGCCACGCCCGGCGCCCCCCGCCGCCGCTCCCGCCGCGCCTGGCGCTGCTCCTGCACCGGTCGAAGCACCCAAGCGCACGCCGCAGGAACTGGAGGCGCTGCGTCAACTCGTGATCAACGCGCTCGGCCTCAAGCCGCTCCCCGGACAGCCGCTCGACAGCCTCGTCTCCGTGCAGGAGATGCCGTTCCAATCGATCGAGCGCGTGCCCGAGCAGATCACCGCGATCCAAAACGAGAATCGCTGGCAGGGTTGGATCGAGGCCGGCAGCCGCTGGGCCGCCGTCGCCGGCGCCGTGATCATCCTGATGATTTTCTGGCGCATGCTCGGGAAGCAAAAGCCCGAACCGGTTCCGGTCGAAGTGCTCTCGCTCAGCCCCGAGGCCGCGCAGCGCGCTCTTCCCACCGGCAACGGCATCACGCCCGATCTGCTCAACGAGCTCATTCGCCAGAAGCCCGCTAATGTCGGCGTCGCTCTCCGCGACTGGGTCGCCGCCGGCAGCAACACGAAGAACTGAGCCCGGTGACCTCGCGCCCCGTTTTCCGCCATGGCTGACCTCGATTTCTCCAAGATGAGCCGGCTGCAGAAGCTCGCCGTGTTCCTCGTGACCATCGGTCCCGAGGCGGCAGCCAGCGTGCTCAAGCAGTTCGATGATGGAGAGGTGGAAATCCTCTGCCGCGAGATGTCCGCCCTCACGATCATTCCCGAGGCCACGCAGAAAGCCGCCGTCGAGGAGTTCGCCTCCGTCGTCGCGCAAAGCGCCACTTCAGCTCTGGGCGGCCTCGGCTATGCGCAGCGCACGCTCGAGATCGCCAAGGGCGACTACAAGGCCTCCGCCATCATCAGCCGCGTTGGCCCGGTCGGCACTTCCGTCGAGGTGATCCAGGAAATCTCCGAGATGGAGGGCCGCCAGATCTTCAACCTCATCAAGCACGAGCAACCCCAGACGATCTCCTTCGTGCTCTCCTATCTCGATGGTGCCAAGGCCGCCGAGGTCTTTGGCCTGCTCGGGCCCGAACTGCGCGAGGAGGTCATCGAGCGGCTCGGCACGATCGAGTCCACCTCGCTCGAGCTCGTGAGCAAGATCGCGCGCAGCCTCGGCAAACATTTCGACACCAAGGTGCGCCCTGCCTTCCACCGCAGCGGAGGCGTGCGGGCTGTCGCCGACCTGCTGAACCAGCTCGAGAAGGACATGAGCAAGAACCTGCTCGCCCGCCTCGAGGAGCGGAATGCCCAGCTCAGCGCCGCCATTCGCAAGAAGCTCTTCTCGTTCGAGGATCTCGGCCGCTTGCAGCCGGCCGATCTGCAGCGCGTCTTGCGCGAAGTGGATTCGTCCAACCTCGCGATCGCGATGAAGTCCGCCAGCGAGTCGCTGCGCGAGAAAATCTACGGCGCCATCTCCAAGCGCGCCGCCGAAAGCCTCCGCGAGGAGATCGAGCTGCTCGGCCCGGTGCGCCTCAAGGACGTCGAGGCCGCGCAGGACGCCATCATCCAGGCGGTCCGTCGGCTCGAGGAGGAAGGCCAGATCACGCTCGAGTCCGACTCTGCCCAAAGCCTTGTCGCCTAAAAATGGATACAATCATACATCTCTCCAAACCCCGCCGCCCCAACCCGCGCCACCGCGTCGGTCCCCGTGCGCTCAAGGCCACGCGGGTCACCCTCGAGGACACGCTCGAGCTGCTCTGCGCCGACGTCTTCGGCTTCGTTCGTCCGGCGACATCGGGCGCCATGCGACGCACCGCGTTGCGCCCCGAGCCCGCCTTCCGTTCCTGACGTTTCATGGCCTTCGCGAAACTCATCGCTTTCGATCGCCCCCTGGTCGGTGTCTCTGCTCCGGGCATCGGTGACCGCCTCTACACGGAGGCGGAGGTCGCGAAGCGAACCGAGGCGGCCTACCGCCGCGGCATCGACGATGCCCGCGCCTCCGCCGACCAGCAGATGGTCGAGTTTCGCGCCGACATCGAACAACTCAACGACGGCATCCTGAAAAAACTCTCCACCGTCGAGCCCCTGCTCGTCGCCCAGCTGCGTGACGCCCTGCCTGGCCTCGCCGTCGAGATCGCGCGCCGGCTGCTCGCGGGCTTCGAGCCGCCGCCGGAACTTGTTGCCCGTCTCTGCGAAGAGGCTCTCGCCGAACTTTTCCCCGAGCGCGAGAACCTCGAGCTGATCGTCGGCCCGCGGGATGCGGACTTCCTCACCAAACTCAATCCCGAGTGGATGCAGCGCTATCCCGGCCTGCGGGTCCGCATCGAGCCCGCGCTCGCTCCCGGCGATTGCCAGGTGCGCAGCCGCTTCGGTCTCACCGATGCCCGCCAGCAAACGAAGCTCAAGGTGCTGGCTCATTCGCTTTCCAGCCACTGATCCCCAACTCCTCCCATGATCTCCCTCTGTCCCGATCCCAAGACGTGCCAGCGGTGTGGCTGCAAAGGATTCTGCCGCCTGCCCGCCGGCTCCTTCTACACCGTCGAAACCGCGCCGCCGCCCACCGTATCCACTCTTCGGATGCGCCGGGAAACCGCCTTGCGCCGCAAGCCCCGCTCCTGATCCGCCATGTCCGCTGTCGCTCCTCTCGTCGATGTGCTCCGCACGCAGGTTCGCCACCTGCCGCCGGTGCAGCGCATCGGCGCAGTCACGGGCGTGCAGGGGCTTATCATCGAATCCGACGGCCCCAATGTGGGCCTCGGTGAACTTTGCCTCGTCCGTTCCCCGCGCTTCGATTTCGAGGTGCGGGCCGAGGTGGTGGGGTTCCGCGAACACCGCGTGCTGCTGATGCCGCTCGGCGATGCCGCGGGCCTCCACGTCGGCTGCGAAGTCGCCGCCTGCGATCGGCCCGCGCTCCCGCGGCCAGGCCCCGAGATGCTCGGCCGCGTGGTCGACGCGCTCGGCCGGCCCTTCGATGGACTCGGCCTCATGCCGGTCGATCGCAACCTCTCGCATAACGCCCAGCCGCCGCATCCTCTGCGCCGGCAGCGCATCAAGCACGCCTTCACGACCGGCGTGCGCGCGATCGACACGTTCATCCCCTTTGGTCGCGGTCAGCGTCTCGGTCTCTTCGCCGGCTCCGGCGTCGGCAAGTCGACGCTCATGGGCATGATCGCGCGCGGCTCCGAGGCCGACGTGATCGTGATCGCGCTCGTCGGTGAACGTGGTCGCGAAGTCCGCGAGTTCATCGAGAAAGACCTCGGTCCCGAGGGCATGAAACGCGCCATCGTCGTCGTCGCCACGTCCGACACGCCCGCGCCCCTTCGTCTGCGCGCCGCGTTCACCGCCACCGCCATCGCTGAAGCCTGGCGCGATGCCGGCAAGAACGTCCTCTTCATGATGGACTCGGTCACGCGCTTCGCGATGGCCCAGCGCGAAATCGGTCTCGCGATCGGTGAGCCGCCCGCGACGCGCGGTTACACGCCATCGGTTTTCGCCATGTTGCCGCGCTTGCTCGAGCGCGCCGGCGCCGGCGAGCAGGGCGCTATCACGGCACTCTACACGGTGCTCGTCGAGGGCGACGACATGAACGAGCCCGTCGCCGACGCCGTCCGCGGTATTCTCGACGGCCACATCGTGCTTTCGCGCCAGCTCGCGCACTTCAATCATTATCCCGCCATCGATGTGCTCGAGAGCGTCAGCCGCCTCACGCGCGACGTTTGCACGCCGGAGGAGGTCGCCCTCGCGGGGCGTGCCCGCGAACACCTCGCGCTGTATCGGAAAAACGAGGACCTCGTCTCCATCGGTGCTTACCAGAAGGGCGGCAACAGCGCGCTCGATCGCGCGATCGCGCTGCACGAGCCGCTGAGAAATTTCCTGCGCCAGCCCGTGCAGGAGCACACCCCGAGAGCCCAGAGCTTTCTCAACCTCAAACAAATCCTCGCATGAAACGCTTCCGCTTCCCCCTCCGCCCGGTGGCCGTTTTGCGCGCCCACCGCGAAGTTCGCGCCCGCGAGCAGTTCGCGACCGCTGTTCACGCCTACGTCCAGGCCGAAGAGGAACTCACCCGCACCCGCGTCCGCATGGCGGCCCTCGAGGCTGCGCTCTTCACCGGCCGCGATCGCACCTACCGCGCCGCCGAGGCCGCGCTCCTGCTCTCCGACTACCGCCGCGAGTGCGCAGCCGAGGTTGAAACCGAACGCGCGATGATCGTCGCCCGCGAGGAGATGCAGAAGCGCCGCGAAGCTTACCTCGAAGCCCACCGCCAGCTCGAGGTCGTGCACCGCCTCGAAGAGAAAGCGCGCGCCAAGCACCGCCAGGAAAACGACCGCGAGGAACAGGCGGCCTTCGATGACCTCGCCGGCCGCCGCCGGTTCAAACCGTCCTTCATCTGATCATGTCGCTGCTCCGCAATCCCTTTGTCACCGCCGCCCTCGCGGTGCTGCTCTCCGCCGGTGTCGGCCTCTTCTCGCTGCAGCAGGCGGCCGCGCCTGTCATCGCTCAGATCATCGAAGAGCGCGCCAAGGCCGAGGCCGCCAAGCCGGCGAAAGAGCGGGGCTGGGATTTCTGGACCATCGAGATCGAAAACCTTTCCAACGAACTGAAGGAAGAGCGCGCACGCCTGGCCAAGCGTGCCGAGCAACTTGACCAGCGCGAGAGCCGCATCGTCGCCGAGCGCCAGGAACTCGCCGTCATGCGCGGCGAGATCGAGGGCCTGCGCAAGGAGATCGCGGAAAAAGTCGTCACGATCCGCGAGGACGAGGCGAAAAACCTCCGCGCGCTCGCGCAGACCTACTCCGCGCTCACCCCCCGCGCCGCCGTCGCGATCATCCGCGAGATGGATGACGTTACCGCGGTGAAGATCCTTTTCCTCATGAAACCCGACACCGTCGGGCCCATTTTCGAGGAGATGAGCAAGACCACCGGCACCGACGGACCGCTCGCCCGTCGCGCCGCCATCCTCTCCGAGAAACTCCGCCTGATGAAGGCGACGCGCGGCCAGACCTGATTTTTCCCGATTTTTCCCCGCGCCAAGGATCGGCGCGGCGTCTGCCACGGAGGGTGAATCACCAATGCAACTCTCCGTTCCCAACCTTCCCGTTCTTCCCGCCGCGCCCGGCGCTGCTCCCGCTGTATCCACCGGACAAATACCGGAGGCCGCGCTCGAGGTTTTTGGCGCCGTCCTGCTCGCCGCCAGCCAGCCGCCGGCTGCACCCATCCTTCCGACGGTTGAGGGCGATGCCGGGCTGATGCCCGAATCGACCGGCCTCGCGTCGTCTCTTGCCCCGAACCCTGGCGCCGCCCCGACCGCCCCGGGCACCGGCTCGATGCGCCTCTCATCTCCAGTCGATCCGCATGGGGTCGCGACTCGGTCCGCACCCGGTGCCGACTCGGTCCGCACTGTGTCCCGACCCGGTGCGCACTCCGTCCCAACCCGATCCGCACTCAGTCCCGACTCATCTCCCGTAGAGAACGCGACGGAATCGGCTACCCCTCCGCTCGCCGGCGAGGCGGGACCGCAAATCGCTCCAAGCCTCGCGTCCGGAAGCACGGCGGTGACCGGGACAACTCCGGTCCCGTCCGAAGCGCCGGGCAGGGCGGTAGATTCTGCCGCTCCGGAAACCACGGCGATCGTGGCTCCGGCCGCGGAGACTGCGGCACCCGTGGCAGGCGCGGTGCCGCCCACCAGCGCCTCCGCTGCCCCCGCCGTGACGAAGGCTACTCCGCCGCCCGCGGCGCAGGGGAGCGTGACCGCGCCGGCATCTGAAATCACGACTCCGCAAGCCCCTCAGGTCGTGAGTGCGCGCGCGACGACGAAGCATGCTCCGCCGCCAGCAGACCAGGGGAACGCGGCCGCGCCGACGCCTGAAATCACGACTGCGCGGACCTCTCAGGTCGTGAGTGCGCGCGCCGAGGCGGTGACGACTCAGCGCGTGGCAGAAACCTTGTTGCCGGAAGTGGCGGCGATTGCCGGCACCTTCACACGCTCCGCGCCGGCCGACCGGATTTCGTCCGGTGTCCAGAAATTGGATACGGCTCCGGTGCCCGTCGCCGCGGTGGTTCCGGCCGCCCAGGGCGCGTCCGCTGCCCCCGTGCAGGCCGCGACCGCGATGCGCCCCGTGCAGATGGAGTTGTCCGGGTCCTTACCCGTGGCGAATGCCGAGATCGAACCGGCAGCTCAGCCCGTCGCGATCTCGCCGGAAGCGCAGCGCTCGATCGAGACGTATCGGGCGCACGCCAAGAAGATGCCAGGGGAGGCCCAAGCCTCTGCGAGCGAGCACCCGGAAAAAATTGCCGTTTCCACCGCGCGCTCGGCTTCCTTCGGATCGGCGGATGCGCAGGCAGTTAAAAAAGATTGGGTAGTGCCCGTTAACGAGGGAGTTGCACAAGCTACATCCAAGCTTGGCACCCGCGCTGCTAAATCCGACGCACCGATGCCTGTTTTATTCTCCCACGAATACGCTTCGCCCGTTTTCCGGGCCGAGCCTTTGCCGAACACGCCGCTCGCTGCGGTCGCGTTTGAGCCGTTCGTGGGCGAAGGACTGGGAGCCGAAGTCGAGCAGGTGGCCACCGCGCGCCGCGCGGTCGCGGCCACGCTCGAGACCGTGCAGCAGTTTTCCACGGCTGACGCCCGCGGAGTGAATCTGAAGTTCTCCGTGTCCGGCACGGACCTGGCGGTCCACGTCGCGATGCGGGGGGGAGAAATCCAAACCACGTTCCGCACGGAGTCACCGGAGCTGCGTGCAGCGCTCGCCACCGAGTGGCGGTCGGTGACGGGGCAGTTCGAGGCGGGCGCGCAGCGGCTCGCTGAGCCGGTGTTTTCCGCCAGTTCGTCTTCGTCGTCGGTGCACGCGGATGCCGGTTCGGCGCACCGCGAAGGGCGCTCGGCGCAGCAGCAGGAGCCGCCCGCGGCGCCTTTCCGTTTTTCATCGTCGGTCCGCGAGTCCGCCGCGTCAGCGCAGGCGGCCGCCCCGGCGGTGTCGATCACCCCGGCGCCGCTCCCGACGACGCGCCGGCTCCACGCCTTCGCCTGATTTTTTATGCAAGTCACCTCCGCCACGTCTGCCTACGCCGCTTCGGGCACGACGGAAAACACCACGACGAAAGCGGCCCCGAACAAGAAAACTGTGCTGGGGCAGGAGGATTTTCTCCGCCTGCTGGCGGTGCAGTTTCAGCAACAGGATCCGATGAAGCCCATGGAGGATACGGCTTTCATCGCGCAGATGGCGCAGTTCACTGCGCTCGATAACAGCAGTTCGCTGCTGAAGCAGATCACGCAGCTCAACAACCAGCAGGATACGCTCACGGCCAACAGCTACATCGGTCGTCGTGTCACGGTCGATGACGGCCAGGGCGGGGTGGTGTCGGGCGATGTTTCGGCGGTCGAGTTCGCCGATGGCGCGCCTCGTCTCGTGATCGGCGATTTCACTTATCCCGTTTCCGCGGTGCTGCTCGTTGAGCCGGCGCCTGTTCCCGCGTCCTGATCGCACCTGCCCTCAACCACTCTCAATCCAAACCTCAACTACATCTCATCATGGGACTCATCGGCACTCTCACCTCCGGCGTCAGCGCACTGCGCACGTTCTGCAAAGGCCTCGAAGTCATTGGTAACAACATCGCCAACGTCAACACGACCGCCTTCAAGGCCTCCAACGCGAATTTCTCCGACACGTTCAGCAACACGCTCCGCAGCGCGACTACCTCGGCGGGCGATTCCGCGGTCCAGATCGGCACCGGTGTGCAGATCTCGAGCATCAACACCAATTTCACCCAGGGCTCGCTTTCGAGCACGGGCGTGGTCACCGACCTCGGCGTCTCGGGCGCAGGTTACTTCGTCGTGCAAAACGGCACGCAGAATTTCGCCACGCGTAACGGCGCCTTCACCTTCGACAGCGGCGGCAATTTCGTGAACGAGCAGGGCTACGCCGTCCTCAGCGACGCAGGCGCGCCGATCGTCGCCGCCAACTACGAGAACGTCTCCTCCGTCAGCATCGGCAGCGATGGCTTGGTGAGCATCTTCTACGCTGACGGCACGCCGACTGACACGACGCAACGCGTCGGTCTGCTCAAGGTCCCGGAAGAATCCAAGCTGATGAAGACGGGTAACAACCTCTTCGATTTCTCCGCCACGGGCGCGGTGGTCGGCGACATCACGACCGCCGGCACGACCGGCCTGGGCAACGTGAAGTCCGGCGTGCTCGAGCTCTCCAACGTCGATCTCACCGACCAGTTCTCCAACCTCATCACGACGCAGCGCAGCTTCCAGGCTGGTTCGCGCCTGATCACGGTCTCCGACTCGGTCCTCGAGGACATCGTCAACCTCAAGCGCAACTAATCTCCCCATGGCCAAGGCTGCTCCCACTGCTCCTGCCGGTGCTCCCGCTGCTGCGGCTGCGCCGGCTGCGGCCAACGC
>JAEYQF010000175.1 GCA_023410155.1 Verrucomicrobiota bacterium
AACAGCGTCGCGTTTCATCTCTTCTTGGAACGCACCGGGTTGGTGCCTGCGCTGGTCTTCGCCGCGCTCGAGGTTTACCTCGCGTGGAGCTATCGCGCGGCCTTTCGCCCGATGCTCGCTGCGCGCGTCGCAACGTGAACGGGTCACGAGCAAGCGCGGCGGAAGAAAAAAGGCCGGGGCGCGATGCACCCCGGCCGGCTGATGAGGACGTTTGAATGTATCCGGATTTCGGCTACGCGACCGCGATTTTTCGCGGTTTGATCGCCTCGGCTTTCGGCAGCGAGACGCGCAGCACGCCGTCACGCAGCTCGGCCGCAATCTTGTCGGGATCGATCGCGCTCTCGTGCTCGAGGACGAGCAGATACGGGAGATCGGCCGATTCGCGGTAGAGGGCAGTCCAGCCTTCGGGCTGCTTCCACGCGCGACGGCCCAGGATGCGCACTTCGCCCGCGTCCGCTGTGATTTCGACGCCGTCCTTGGATACGCCGGGCAGGTGCACGGTGACGCCATAGGCCTCCTCGGTTTCCTTGACTTCGAAGCGCGGCTTGCGGGTCGGGCCGTGCTCCGCGGCGAGGTCTGGCGTGGACGGACGGGAGGGATTGCGGCTGAAAGACGGGATCAGAGAGTTGAACAAGCTCATGGTGATTTTCTCCTGGTTGAGGGTGGACGAAACGCGGCTCAGTTGACGGCGACGTTGATCTTCCGCGGCTTGGCTTCTTCACGCTTCGGCAGCGTGACGGTCAGCACACCGTTCTCATAGTGCGCGGCAACTTTGTCCGCCTGCACCTCTTCCGGGATGCTGATCGAGCGGCTGAAGGATTGGCTCTCCTCGCGGTCGCCCTGCTTTTCTTTGCGCGAAGCGTTGATGGTGAGGTAGCCCTCAACCATCTCGACCTGGATGTCGGCGCGATTGACACCGGGCAACTCAGCGCGGACGTAGGTGTTGTCCTTATCTTCGTAGAGATCGACCGCGAAGTGCGTATCGGCAGTCGGCGCAAAGCCGGACAGCGCGGTTTCGAACAGGCGATCAATCTCGGTCTCGAGCCCCGCCCACGGCGAACGCGAATAGCGCGCGAGTGCAGGCACGGCGGGACGGTAAGCGGGATACGTATAACGAACGATTCTCATGATGGTTCTCCTGTGGATTCTTGGTTTTGGATCCGCAGATGCGGTTAGTGCCCGCCCTTTTGCATCCCGGATGCCAGCACCCCGCCATGTCGTAAGTGTTTTATTATTGGTAGCTTGTTGCGCCACCCCAGTGACCACAGCGCAAAATCGTCGCGTGGTGTGACGTCACACGCGGGCAATTTTTTCACGGTGCTGCGCGAGCCATCTCAGGGGTTTGGATTGCGGCCCCGGAGAGGCCCTCTCCATGTTGCCCGCTCTCATGAGTTTCGACTTCGACACGCCTCCCGTCCGCGAGGGCACCGATTCCCAGAAGTGGCAGAAATACGCCGGCCGCGACGTGCTGCCGATGTGGGTCGCCGACATGGATTTCAAGTCCGCCCCCGCGATCGTCGAAGCGCTGCAGCGCCGCGTAGCCGACGCGGTCTTCGGCTACGCTCGCCCGGTGAAGTCCACCACGGATGCCGTGGTCGAGATGCTCGAGAAACGGCACGGCTGGCGCATCGACCCGTCGTGGATCGTATGGCTGCCCGGTCTGGTCGTGGGGCTCAACGTCACCGCGCAGGCCTTTGCGCAACCCGGCGAGGACGTGCTCACGCTCACGCCGGTGTATCCGCCGTTCATGACCGCACCACGCAATAGCGGCCGGGCGACCGTGCGCGTGCCTTTCGCGCTCAACACCGCGGCGTCACGCTGGGAAATCGACTGGGACGCACTCGAGGCGGCAGTGACGCCGAAGACGCGGCTCTTTTTCCTCTGCAACCCGCACAACCCGCTCGCACGCGTGTGGCGCCGTGACGAACTGGAGCGGCTCGCCGCCTTCTGCCTGCGTCACGACCTCGTCCTCTGCTCCGATGAGATTCACTGCGACCTGATCCTCGATCCCACGCTTCCGCATATCGCGACCGCCACGCTCGGAACGGACATCGCGGCGCGCTCGATCACGCTGCTTGCACCCAGCAAGACCTACAACGTCCCCGGCCTGGGCACATCGCTCGCGATCATTCCCGACGCGGCGTTGCGCGCCCAGTTCGTGCGGGCTTCTGCCGGGATCGTGGCGGAAGTCACCAGCCTCGGGTTTGCCGCATGCGAAGCGGCGTATCGCGACGGCGAGCCGTGGCGCCGGGAGCTGATCGCTTACCTGCGCGGCAACCGCGATCACCTCGTCGATTTTGTCGCGCGCGAGTTACCCGGTGTGAAGATCGCCGGCCCGATCGAAGCGACGTATCTGGCGTGGCTCGACGTCACGGCGCTCGGGCTTTCAGACCCGATTGCGCACTTCGAGGCCCACGGCGTCGGTCTGAGCGACGGGGCCTTCTTCGGCGCCAAGCCCGGCTCGCATGTGCGCATCAACTTCGGCTGCCCGCGCTCGACGCTCGAGCGCGGACTCACCCGGATGCGGACGGCGGTGCAGCAGGCGCGCGGCTGATCACACGTGCTTGGGCTCGAGCGCGGTTTTCACCGCCTCGAGGAGAATCGCCTGCGTGAGCGGCTTCGCGAGCAACGTCACGCCCAGCTCCTCGGCTCGATCGTCGAAACAACCCGCGCTCGCCATCCCACTCATCGCGAGAATCGGCAGCGACTTGTCGACATTGCGCACATCGCGGATCACCGCGAAGCCGTCGGTGCCGGACATCATGATATCGGTGATCACGAGCGCGATGTCTCGGCGATGCGCGTGGAACATCCGGATGCCCTCGTCGCCTGAGCCGGCTTTCAGGACGCGATAGCCACTCGTCGTGAGCAACGCTGCGAGCACGTCGCGCACACTCGGCTCATCGTCGACCAACAGGATGCTCTGTCCGTCCCCCAGACTCGGCGCGGTGCTCTTGCGATCCGCGACTTCCGGAGTCCGCGCAGCCGGCAGGAAGATTCGAAACGTCGTCCCTTCACCCGGCTCGCTCTCGACGGTGATCGCGCCGTCGTGGCCCTTGATGATCCCGCGGACGGCGGCCAAACCCAGGCCGGTGCCTTTGCCGACTTCCTTCGTAGTGAAAAACGGATCGAAGATGCGGCCCACCACCTCCGGAGTCATGCCCGTGCCGGTGTCGCTTACGGAGATCTCGACATGCGGACCCGCCTTTACGTCACGGAGCGACTCGGCTTCGGCCTCGCTCAAGGTCATATTGCGCACGCGGATGCCGATCGCGCCGCCATTGGGCATCGCATCGCGAGCGTTGAGGCAGAGATTCATCAACACCTGCTTCAGCTGGGTCGCGTCGCCCTTCACCGGCCACGGATCGTCGGCTACGTTGAGGCTGAACCGCACATTGCGCGGGAAAGTCTGCGTGAGGAAACCCACGAAGTCGCTGAGCAACGGGCGGCAGGCGAGTTCAGTCGGCTGGCCGACCGCGCCGCGTGCGAAGGCGAGCAACTGTCGCACGAGCGCCGCGCCGTGTTGCGCGCTGGCGCGGATCGAGGAAAGGAACGCCTTGCCCTCGGGCGCCGCCACCATCGGCTCGAGGAGCTCGCTCGAGACCATGATGGGCACGAGCACATTATTGATGTCGTGGGCGACGCCGCCCGCGAGCAGGCCGATGCTCTCCACGCGCTGCACGCGCAGGAGCTGCGACTCGAGGCGCTTCTTCTCGCTGATGTCGGTGTTGATCACCAGGAAACCCGCGGGAGCGCCATCGTCGTCCTTCACGAGGGACCAGCGGCTCTGCAGGAGGATGTCCGTGCCCGCCCGCGTGCGCTGGCGCATCTCGCCCATCCATTCGCCATAAAACATCGTGGCGCGGCGGGCCACGTCGACCCGCGCGGAATCCTCGGTCCAGAGATCGTTCACCGGCCGGTTCAGCTCTTGTTCGCGATCCAGTTGATAGAGCTTGGCCGCGCCTTGGTTGAAATACGTCACGCGATTATCCAGATCGCGCACCACGATCGCATCCTGCGCCATGTCGAGCAACGCAGCCTGTTCGCGGACGCGCTGCTCCGTGCGTCGGCGCTCGGTCGCATCGCGGCCGACCACGACCACCTGCACCCATTCGCCGTGCGCTTCCCGGGCGACGTTCGCCTGGGCCTCGATGTGCCGCACCGAACGATCCTCCCGCAACAAACGGAACTCCGCCCGACTCGTCCCACCCTCGCGCAGCACCTGGCGAAACATGTCGTGCACCACGCGCCGGTCATCCGGATGCACATCGGCGAAGAAATCGATCGCCACTTCGCGGCGTTCCCCGCGCCCCATCGCGCGCGCGTAGGCCGGATTCGCATAGAGGCAGTGCCCCGCCGAATCGAGCAACACGATGAAATCGTCCACATGCTCCGCGATCAGGCGGAAACGCTCGCGATTCTGGCGCAGCGCCTCATCGGTGCGGCGGTGACGTTGCGCCTCCTCCGCGCGATCCAACGCCTGACGGATCGCCGGCACCAGGCGCGAAGGCCGGTCCTTGATCACGTAGTCCGTCGCGCCGCGCTTCAACGCCTCGATCGCGCGCTCCTCGCCGATCGTGCCCGACAGGAAGATGAACGGCTTCTCCGGGCAATGCACGCGCGCCGCTTCCAGCGCCGACAGGCCGTCGTAGCCCGCCATGGTGTAGTCGGAGAGAATCAGGTCGAAATCGGCCGTCTCCAGAGCGGCCTCGTATTGTTCGCGATTCCGCGCCGGGCGGATCACGCAGTCGGGCCAGGTCTCGTTCAGCCGTTCGGCCACGAGCTCCGCATCGCCGGGAGAGTCTTCAAGGTGTAGCACACGCATCGCAGGGGAAAGAGTTCGGGTTGACGTCGAGAATCCTGACCGATCCGCGGAAAACCCGGGACAACGACAGCCGTGGTATCGGTCGTCGTCCGCTGCGATGTGGAGGGCCGAAGCTCCCCTGACTTTCGCGGCAGCGCCCGATACGACATAACCTCCGCACAGAGGTGCAAATCCGCCCGGGTTTTGACCAACTTGTTACAGCTCTCCCACGGGTGGCATCGGCAACTGGCGGCGCGAGTCGAGCCGGCGTCAGGCGCGCCCCGATGCGCAACGTGACCCGACCCGGTCCGCACCTTGGCTCGACTCGAGCCGCACTTGGTCCCGACCCGGTTCAGGATTTGCCTCGGCCCGGTCCGCGCTTTGACTCGGTCCGGCATGCGCATCGGACCGACCGAGTTGTCCTCCAATCTTTTCCTGTCTCCGCTGGCTGGATACACCAACCTGCCGTTTCGGTTGACGCTGCGCGAATTAGGCGGGCTGGGCTGGGTCACGACGGACCTGGTCAACGCCCGCTCGCTCATCGAGCGCAACCCGACGGCGCTGAAACTGGTCGCCTCGTGTGCAGGAGACCGGCCGATGGCGATCCAGTTGTTTGGCAGCGTGCCCGAGGAGATGCGGGATGCCGCGCGGATTTGCGAGGATCTCGGCGCTCAGGGCGTCGACATCAACATGGGTTGCCCGGTGAAGAAGGTTGTGAAGATCGGCGGTGGCTCGGCGATGATGACCGAGCTCGACAAGACCGCGGCACTCGTCCGCGGCATGATCGAAGCCGTGCGAATCCCGGTGACAGCGAAGATGCGGCTGGGCTGGGACGATGATAATCTCACCGCGCCTGATCTTGCCCGGGTCCTGGAGCAAACGGGCGTGGCCGCGATCTTCGTGCACGGGCGCACGCGGGCGCAGGGTTTCTCAGGCACGGTGAATCTGACAGGCATTCGGGCGGTCGTGCAGGCCGTGAAATCGGTCCCGGTGATCGGCAATGGCGATGTGACCACGCCCGAAGCGGCGCGCCACATGCTCGAAGAGACTGGTTGCGCGGGGGTGAGCATCGGGCGCGGCGCGTTTTACGATCCGTGGATTTTCCGTCGGACCGACCACTATCTGCGGACAGGCGAGCTGCTGCCGGAGCCCGGCTTCGAGGAGCGGCTGCGCGTGATGAGCCGGCACTTCGAGCGGTATGCGGAGTTTTATGGCGAGGAACACGGCGCGCGTTTGTTTCGCAAGGTGGCGCCTTGGTATGCGAAGCGTTTCGGGCCCTCGAAGCCGTTCAAGCAGCGGATCATCACGATCACCTCGCGCGCCGACTACGCGGCCGCCGTCGCGGAGTATGTCGCCTGGCGGAGACAATTCGTCGACGAGAGCGGCGAGTTGCTGCCGCGCTTCCGGCTGGAGCCGATGGTGGCGTCGTTCATGAGGCCGGCGGACGAGCAGGACGCTCTCGAGCGCAATGCCATCCCGGTGCCCAAAGGCCCGGTGGATGTGTGGTGAGCGGCCGAGCCGGTCTACCTTCGTAATCATGCTCGTGATCGCCTAGACGCATAGACCCGAGCACGAGCACGGATAGGAAAAGGAATACGGAAACCTCTTACCAGCCATGGCCTCAGCCTCACACTTCTGGCAACTGATCCTCGGCACGGTCGTGGCGCTGCTGCCGGTCATCAACCCGCTGGCCTCGGCGCCGACGTTCCTGGCCATCACCGAGGGAGACACGCGGGCCGAGCGCATGGCCCAGCTTCGCCGCGCGTGCCTCTACATGGTGGGCATCCTTGTGAGCTTCCTAGTCGGCGGGACCTTCATCATGGGCTTCTTCGGCCTGTCGATCCCGGGACTGCGCATCGCCGGTGGATTGCTTGTGGCCGGCATCGGTTCGCAGATGCTCGTCGCCCCCGGCCGCTCAGCGGAAGACGACCCCAAGGCTCACGCGGAAGCGCGCGCGAAACGCGATGTATCGTTCTCACCGTTGGCGATGCCAATGATGAGCGGCCCCGGCTCGATCGCGGTCACGGTCGGTTTCACTTCGCTGGCGCGCGACTGGATCGACTACACGGCGATCATCCTCGGCATCCTCATCGTCGCCGGGATCACGTATGTCGTGCTGCGCCTGTCGGAGCGGATCGTGGACGTGATCGGAATCAACGGGATGAACGCGCTCTCCAAAGTCATGGGGTTCCTGATCCTGTGCATCGGCATCCAATTTGTCGTCAACGGCGTGCTCGGCATCGTGACCGACCCGGAGGTGATCCGCTCGATCCGCGACGCCGCGCACCCGTAGTGGAAAACTCAATACCGGCGCTCGACCGTGGCGCCGGAGGCGTCGCGGAAGATGATGCGCTTCTCGTCCGCGATCACACGGTCGAGCCGGATGCCGAGTGCGTCGTGGACGGACTGGCCGACGCTGACCGTGCGATTGTTGAGCAACACACGGGCGGGCGAACCTTGGAAAACGCCGGAAATCCGAGCCGTGGCGACCCACTGGCGAAACGCCTCGCTGGCATTGGGGCTGGCGGTAACGACCGTGGTCGTTGCGACGATCCCGGGCGCCAGCTCGGTCGTGCCGGCGACCGCGATACTCTCAGGTTTAGACGCGGGTCGCGAAGCTGATGCAGCACTCTCGGAGCCGTCGAGCGAGCCCGCACGCACCTGATCGCTGTCGGCGCGGGCTTGGACGACTTGTTGCGCGCGTTGCAGCGCTTGTCCCGGAGCGGCAGCCACATCGTTGAGCGTCTGCGAAGGAGTGGGGCCGGGGTTCGCCTCTGCACGGGCGGGAGTCGCCGCCGGCGGTTTCGCGACGGCGCGCGGGGGAGGCGGCGGGGGCGCTTCCGGCTCCGAGAGGAGAATGAAATAGGCTCCGGCGGCCGCCGCGAGCAACACGAGGCCGGCGCCACCCAGCACGAGCACGCGCTTCCGTTCCGAGGATTTCGGCGGCGAGACGACCGGCGGAGGCTTCGCTCCGGCGGACGACGCCGCCGATTTCATCATCGGCGGCGGCGGATATTTCTTCGTTCCGCTTGAGGGGAGCGGAGGCGCCGGAATCGTCGAAGGCGCGGGGACCGCTCTGGTAGAGGGGGCCGGTGTTGCGGCCGGAGAAGGGACCGGAGGCGGCACGACAGGCGGAATCAGGGCAGTCGGGCTGAGCGGTGTGGGCCCCGGCGCAGCGGGCGGCGGCTGAGTCGCTGCGAGCGGCTCGCCGGCGGTGGGAATGACCTTGGGCCTGAGCTTGAATTTTCCCTCGTCCGGTTTCGTGGCAGCCGGATCGGGGGGCATCTCCGGCACGTTCTCAGGCGCAGTCGGCTGGGCGGTTTCAGGGGAACCCGTCGGAGTTTCATCACTCGAAGGCTCATTGGAGAGCTTGGGTTTCAGCCGCAGCTTCGGAGCCTCCGGGGCACCCGAGGAGGCAGGAGCCGCCGGAGCGGATTCCGGAGGCGTCGAGGGCGCAGAGTGAGGAGACGGCTCACCGCTGTCGGTGCGCAGACGCGGCTTCAGACGCAGCGGAGGAGGCGTGGGCTCGTCGCTCATCGGCAGAGATGAAAACCGGTTTTGCCGGCTCACGAAACCAAAAAGATTCACTCGCGCAGGGAACCGGCACTCCTAAGGTCGGACGCACCGAACCCGCATGAAACGCATCCTCCTCCTCTCCCTTTCCTTGCTCGTGGTGTCGTCCTCCACGGGCTGCTTTTTCTGGAAAAAGAAGAAGAAGCCGAAGGAGAGCTCCGCGGTGGCCACGGAGGTCGAGAGCACGTTCAAGCAGCGCTGGTTGGATCGCCGTCTCGCCGAACTCTCGGCGGAAGGCGTGGCTCCAGAGGCTGCGCGGCAACAAGCCGAGGCGGAGTTTGCGGAAAAATTCGCCTACCTGCGCTCGAACTCTCCGCACCGGTAAGCCGCATCGGTCCCGCTCCGCTCACCTTCTCGCCGGATCGACCAGCACAAGGCGGCGGCAGTTGACGCCCGGGCGCAGCGGCGGACTCTCGGCGCATGCCTCCCGCTCCCGCACACCACGACGCCGCGCGTGGCGCGCTCGCCGCCGCTGCCTGCTATCTCGCGTGGGGGTTGTTTCCGATCTATTGGAAACAGTTCCCCGATGTGGGCGCGGTTGAATTGATCGCCCATCGTCACCTCTGGTCGCTCGTCTTCGTGCTGGCGCTGATGAGTGTGAATCGCGGATTGGGCGATCTGCGGAGCGCGCTCGCCTCGCCGCAAGCGCTGCGCTGGCACGGCTTGAGCGGTGCCCTGCTGACGATCAACTGGCTCGTTTACGTCTGGGGCGTGAACCACGGCCGCGTGGTCGAAGCCAGTCTCGGCTATTTCCTCGTGCCACTCGTCAACGTCGCCGCGGGGCGGTTCGTGCTCCATGAGCGTCTTCGCCGATTGCAGTGGCTGGCGATCGCGAGCGCCGCGGTCGGCGTGGCCCTGCTCGTTGCCCGCGTGGGTCAGGTGCCGTGGATCGCGCTGACGCTCGCCACCACGTTCGGCGCGTATGGGTTGTTGCGTAAACAATCTCCGCTTGGCCCGCTGACGGGTCTCGGACTCGAAACGCTCCTGCTTGCGCCCGTGGCGCTCGCCTACCTCGCCTGGCAACAGGTCGCCGGCAGCGCGGCGCTCGGCCGGGTGAGCAACTGGGAGCACGCGTTACTCGTTCTCTCCGGCGTGATCACGGCGGTGCCGCTCCTCTTGTTCGCCTTTGGCGCGCGGCGCATCCGACTCACCACCCTCGGCCTGTTGCAATACATCGCACCCACCGCCCAGTTTGCGCTCGGGGTCTGGCTCTACCGCGAGCCGTTCACCCGCGAACGTGCCACGGCCTTCGCGTTCATCTGGGCCGGCCTCGCGATCTACACGGCCGACAATCTCTGGGCGCAGCGAAACGCTATTCGCTTCCCATCCCGATGAGCTCCATCTCGAACACCAGCACGGAATCCCGCCCGATCTTCGGTGGCTGACCTCGCGAGCCGTAAGCCAGCGATGGCGGGATGATCACGATCCGCTTCTCGCCCACTTTCATGCTCTTGATGATCTGGTCCCAGCCAGCGATCACCTGGGTTCGATCCACGCGAAAGGTGAATGGCTTCTCTGGATCCTGCGCGCGGTCGAATTCCGTCCCATCGAGCAACCAACCGATATAGAGCACCTCGACGCGGTCCCCCGATTTGGGCGTCTCGCCGGAGCCTTCCTTCAGCACCAGGTAACGCATGCCCGTGCTCGAGCGTTTCGTCCCAGGCCACTTTTTCTCGACCTGTTCGATCTGATCCGGGGTCAACAGCTCCCGCTGCGCATGCAACGAGGGAAGCGCGACTAGCAGCGATAGCAAAAGAGCGCGGGCAAGGTGACGATACATGCGTGCAGGATTTAGCGGGGATTCGCCGGAAGACACGGATTTTTTATCGCGGGGTGCCGCGCGATCGCCTCTAGCGCCTGACCGAGGAGCGTCTTGCCCGGCTCCATCCGGTGCCACGGCGACGCGCCCGACGGATGCGGCAGCGGGATGCAATCCATGCGGCGCCCGCCTCGCTCGATCGTGAAGCGATGCCCGATCAATTCGTTCAACGGCGCGAGGGGCAAAAATTGCGAGATCGCCAGCTTCCCCACCGGGAGCACCAGCTCCGGCTGCAACAACCGAAACTCCTCCGCCATCCACTCCGAGCAACGGGCGATCTCATCCGGCGCCGGCACGCGATCCCCACCCTCCGGCCGCTTGCCCGGAAAACAGCGACACACCGCCGCGAAATAGAAGCGATCGCGCACCTCGTCCTCGGACCAGCCGAGCGCCCCGTGAAACCACTTGAAGAGCGTCTTCCCCGCCGTCCACGCGAAGGGTCGACCCAGCTTCGGCTCCTTGTCGCCCGGCGCCTGGCCGACCAGCAGCACCTTGCTCGCGACGGGCCGCCCCACCACTGCAGGCCGATGCATTCGCGGACAACGCGTGCACCCGCTCAGCAGCCTCAAGTGTTTCTCGATCGGCGAAGCCACAATCATGGAGCGCCGAACTTGGCGCACCCGCTCTGCGCGTCCACGCCGTTTTTGGTCCCACGCGCCCTCCGGGCTTTCCTTTCACCCGCGCCCGCGACTCCCCCACAAAAAGTCCCGGCATCGTTTCCCGGTCCCCGAATTGAGGCCGCGCGCCCGGTCACTTCTTTTCTGGCAACCAGAGACCAATCATGAACAACAAACCTCCTTTCCTGCTCCGGCTTCTCTCGGCCGCGCTCGTGCTCTCGCTCTTCAGCACCAGCTGCGCCACCAGTCCCTACCAGAAAGCGGAAACCGCCGCCGACTCCGTCACCGATGCCGCCAACGAGATCGACCTCTCGCGAAAGCAG
This sequence comes from Verrucomicrobiota bacterium, assembly GCA_023410155.1. Lineage (GTDB taxonomy): Bacteria > Verrucomicrobiota > Verrucomicrobiia > Opitutales > Opitutaceae > Opitutus. The sequence continues at coordinate 11,137 of JAEYQF010000175.1, forward strand.
ATCGTCGATGCCACCACGGCTCTCAACGTCCTCCTCGACCGCAATCCCACCGACATCCGGGAAAGCTTTCGCCGCTACGACGAAGCCGTCATCGCGCTCGACCGCACCTTCGCCAGCGTTAACCGCAAAGCCGACGCCATGGCAGCCCGCGGCGAGAGTTACTTCGAAGCCTGGGATCAGCGCCTCGCCCAGATGCAGAGTGAGGACATTCGGGCCCGCAGCGCCGAACGCCAACGCGAAGTCGCGGAACGCTTCGTGCAAATTCAGGAAGACTACCGCGACACGCGTGAACAGATTCCACCTCTGATGGCCCAACTTCAGGACATCCGCCGTTTGCTCGGCGCCGATCTCACGCCGGCAGGGCTCGACTCCGTGCGCGACTTCGCCAGCCGCGCCAACGAAGATGCCGCCCGCCTGCGCCAAACGCTTGACCGGCTCTCCGAGCGCTTCCGCCAGCTCAGTAGCACCCTCACGCCCCGCGCACTTTAGCCAACCTGCCCGCACCGTCTCGCCGTCCTAAACCGGCAGCCCGGGCCCGATCTCTTCTCCGAACAGCCCTGCAAATCACAACGTCAACTATTGGTTGACGTTGTGTGCGGGCGATGTGCGCATTTGCCCGTGTGTCGGGTGGCACGAAACGCCACGCAACAATCCGCCACCCGGACCTTGGCGCGACTCGAGACGCTTCTCGGAGCGACTCGTGCCTCACCGAGACGCGAGTCGGTGCGGATTCGGGCGCGAATCGGTGCGCACCAAGTCCCGACTCAAGCCGTTGTCGGCCATGAGCCGGGCCGCCCGGAGGCGAGACTCAGCGCCGGCCGCCGCGCCGACCACCGCTGAAGCGGCGGAAGTTACTGCTGTGCCGGATCTGGCCGGGCAAACTGCCGCGCGGTCGGAACGGTTCGGCGGGACGCGCCACGATCGGACCGTAGTCGAAGCCGGGCAGTTTCAGCTCGGGAATCTTCTGGCCGATGAAGCGCTCGATATCGCGGACATCCTTCGCGTTTTCCGGTGTGACGAGCGTGAACGCATCGCCGACGGCCTGCGCGCGACCGGTGCGGCCGATGCGGTGCACGTAGTCCTCGGGTTTTTCCGGCACATCGTAATTGATCACGTGCGACACGCCGGCGACGTCGATGCCGCGGGCGGCGATGTCGGTCGCGACCATCACCTCGTATTTGCCGCTCTTGAAACCGGCGAGCGCCTCGAGGCGCTGGTTTTGCGAGCGGTTGGCGTGGAGCACGGCCACGGAGTGGTTCGCGGCCTTGAGCTTGCGGGCGATCTTGTCGGCTCCGTGTTTGGTGCGCGAAAAGACGATGACGCTCTCGAAATCCGTCTTCGCGAGGAGCGCGAGGAGGAGATCGAACTTTTGGTCATGGGAAACTGGATACAGCGCGTGCGTGACGCTCTCGGTCACGGAGCGGGCGACGCCGATCTCGACCTTGGCGGGATTGCGCAGCGCGAACGAAGCGACGGCCTGGATCTCAGGGGGGACGGTCGCGGAGAAGAAGAGTGTTTGTCGCTCTTTCGGGCAACGGGCGACGATGTCCTTCACGACGGGCAGGAAGCCCATGTCGAGCATGCGGTCGACTTCGTCGAGCACGAGAATCGAGATGTCCTGCAGCGAGAGCGTGCGCTCTTTCAGGAAATCGAGCAGGCGGCCCGGCGTGGCGACGATCACGTCGGTGCCCCGCTTGAGCTCGGCGCGTTGGTTGCCGTAGCCGACGCCACCGAAGATCGCGGTTGCCCGCAGATCGGTGAAGCGCGCGAAATTGCGGAAGGATGTTTCCACCTGCGCGGCGAGTTCGCGCGTGGGCTCGAGCACGAGCACGCGCGGCTGGCGGCCGGGGCGGTGCGCGCCGAGACGATTGAGAATGGGCAGCGCGAAGGCGGCAGTTTTGCCGGTGCCGGTTTGCGCGGACGCGATCAAGTCGCCGCCGCCAAGCACGACCGGAATCGCACGGAGCTGGATGGGAGTGGGATCCGTGTAACCGGCGGCTTGCACGCCGCGGAGAATCGGGTCGGAGAGATTAAGAGCTTTGAAAGGCATAAACGTCTGTGCGGAGGAGCCGGGCGCTGGAGCAGCGCGACTCGGCCGCCGCCTACTCGGGCGCGGCCCACCGGCTGCCGCAGCAGCGGTGAAGAAAAACAAAAAGGGACGGAGCCCAAAGGAGCTCCGTCCCTCGAAAATTCAGTGCGTGAGACCGAATCGATTAGTAACGGCGCTCGCCGCGATCGCGGCCACCGCCGAAACCGCCACGGCCACCGCCGCCGCCGCCGAAACCACGGCCGCCGCCGCCACCGAAACCGCCGCTGGGGCGATCTTCCTTCGGGCGGGCTTCGTTGACCGTCAGCTGACGACCGCCGAGCTCAGTGCCGTTGATCTTCTCAGCGGCGATCTTGGCCTCTTCGGACGTGCCCATGGTGACGAACGCGAAACCGCGGGGGCGGCCGGTCATCTTGTCCATGGCGACATAAACGTCGGTGACGGAGCCGAACTGGCCGAAGTGGGAGCGGAGCTCGTCTTCGGTGGTTTTGAACGACAGGTTACCGACGTATAGTTTGGAGTTACTCATGTGATGTCTCGTAGATCTCTCGTCTGCTGCCAGTCCGTTCCCACTGTGGGTTTCGAAATCATCACTTAAGCCTATCGCTCAGCCTACGACTCACCAGATACTGTCATCTAACGCGTTCTCTAACGATGGGCCGAAGGACGCACGGGCGGTGCGCAAACGCAAGGGAATTCGGGAGAAGCCCACCGGTCCGGTCCCCCGGGCGGCCCAGAACCTCGGTGCCGGAAGTCGCCCCAGATCGCGCAGCCGCCGCGGCTTGGGTCAGTCCTCGTTCCACAGCGAGTCGAGCTCGCGCCGTTCCTTTTTGGTCGGCCGGCCGGCTCCTCTTTCGCGAGCGAGGAAATGCTGCACGGGCTGCGCACGCGCCTTGTCGAACTCCTCGGGCGGTGTGAGCTCCGTGCAGTATTGCGGGACGAGCGCGGCGCCGACGCGTGAGCGTGGGACCGCCACCACCTTCAGCGTGCGCGTGACCACACCCTGCCGCACAGTGATCAGATCGCCGACACGGACGTCGCGCGAGGGTTTGGCGGGCTGCTCGCCGAACTTGACCGCGTCTGACCGGCAGGCGTCGGCGGCGAGACCGCGGGTCTTGTAGACACGGACAGCCCAGAGCCATTTGTCGATGCGATCGGCGCTCATGAGGTGAAGAGATGAACCAAGGAAAGGAAAAAGCCGCCCGTCGCGAGGACGGGCGGCTGCATGCGAATGGAGTTCCTAACCAAAAAGTGGCTTAGCGCTTCGCGCGGGGCAGATCGTCGCGGATCCAATCGTCGATGAGCCCCTTTTCGTAGATGCGGGGATCGTTGCGGTTGGTCGTGGTCGCTTTCATATTGAAGCTCAGATCGCGCAGCTTGCGGTTACCTTCGGCGACGACCTTGCCACTGCCATCAGTGAGCGTGAAGGAGAGGTCGATCTTGGGCGTGTAGATGTCCTTGATCACGCGAACATCCTGCGCGGACGGGCCACGCCAGGGCTCAAAGTCACCCGCCAGATCGATCTCGGTGATGGTCACCGCGAGGTGGTGCCCTTCCGCGAGACGCGCCGAGGCCCGACGCACGATGTAGTCTTTGAGGTCTTCCAGGATGGCATCACGCCGGGAGTCGGTGGTCCCGTGGAAACTATCCTTCACGTCGGTGAAGTTTTCCGGGTTGGCGAAGTTCACTTCCACACGAGACGCAGCCGCCTGGTCCGCACGTGCGAACCCGAGCGAGGTTGCCGCCAGCAAAAGAACCAAGGGTAGTCTGGAGATTTTCATGGGGAGGGTGGGACTAAGCATGCTGCGAAAAGTTTCATTCGCCCACCAAAAAAGCGCTGGGAGCGGGACTAGCGACAATCGTCGGCCCGGCACACCGCGGGCTCTTTTCAATTGTCGGCCGCTCGGCTATGTTGGGCGCGTGATCCTGAACGCCCTGACCTTCCTCTCGCGCCGCCCTCCGCCGGAACACGGCCGCGGCTTCGTGGAAGAAGTGCGCGCATCCCGCTATGCTCCCCGGCGCAACCGCCGGGTTGAGTGGGTCATCCTCGGATGCTGGCTCGCGATCGCCGCCAAATACGCGCTGATCGTCTGGCTGGTGGAGCGCTACCGGATGGCGTTCGATCCTCTGTGGATCAACGCTCCCACGGTGGTGTTCGGCCTCATCTGCACCGCGGTTTACTTCTTCCGCGAGTAACTTTCTGCCTGTGGCATCGTCAGCAGCCGACGATGCCTGCCGCCAGCCGACTGCTTTTTCCCTCCTCAACGGCCCATCCTCTGAAGTATCGTCGCTCGTGACCTCTCCGGTCAAAGTCATCCTCGCCGACGATCACGTGCTTGTGCGCGCCGGCATCCGCTCCCTCCTGGAACGTCTTCCCGAGGTCGAGGTGGTCGCGGAAGCGAGCAACGGCCGCGAAGCCGTCGCCCTGACGGCGGAGCATGCCCCCACGGTGGTCGTCATGGACATCACCATGCCGGACCTTAACGGCCTTGATGCCACCGCGCGGATCGTCGCCGAGCACCCAGGCACGCGCGTGCTGATCTTTTCGATGCACACATCGGAGGACTTCGTGCTGCGCGCGCTGCACGCGGGCGCCGCCGGCTATCTGCTCAAAGACGCCGCCACCTCGGATCTCGCCGCCGCCATGCAGGCCGTGCTCCGTGGAGAGACGTATCTTAGCCCCACGATCACGCGCGAGGTTCTCGCCCGCTACCGCCAGAAACTTCAAGACCCGCGCGCCGAGCTCACGAAGACGCTCACCCCGCGCATGCGCGAGATCCTGCAACTGATCGCCGAGGGCCGCAGCACCAAGGAGGTCGCTTTTCTCCTGAACCTCTCCGTCAAAACCATCGAGACGCATCGCATGCACCTCATGGCGCGGCTCGACATCCACGAGGTCACCGGTCTCGTGCGCTACGCTGTTCGCCACGGCCTGATCTCGGCCGATAAATAATTGCAGCGCCGCCCGCGGATTTCTCCGCGCTGTGCTTGCCGGGCCGGATTTTCGCTCGCTCCTTCCGGGGCACCACCGAAACTCCTCCCATGCCCGCAGTTCCCGGACTCCGCAGCTGTTACAGTAAGGTCGGCCGCATCGTTTATTTTGGCCGCATGCTCGATAAAATCCGCCTCCACGCCGCCGGCCAGCTCCCCGCTGATTACCACGCCAATCTCGGCAAAGGCTTCGATCTGCGCTGCTGCAATTTCCTGCGGATCGACTACGCCGAGCTGAAGGCCCGCACCCTCGCCGGCGATCTCTCCGACGAACAACTCCTCGTCTGGGCCGAACAACGCGGCGGCGCCCGCAACGACGAGGAATACGAGATCTGGAACGGCTTCATGATGAAACGCGGCTGGCGCGACGCCGGCATCGACATCCTCAAAAAGCGCATCGCCGAAGCCAACCTGGAGTCCCGGCCGATCATGACCATGTTCGACTGCATCGACTTCGACGAGGGCCGCGATCCCGTGAGCACGCGCGCTTGGGAACAGGCTCAATAACCCGCGCCCTCGCCCAACAATGGTCATCCTCATCATGGGCGTCGCTGGCAGCGGCAAATCCACCATCGGCCAGCTCCTCGCGCGCGAGCTCGGCTGGGAATTCGCCGACGCCGACGATTTTCACCCGCCCGCCAATGTCGCCAAGATGTCCGCCGGCCAGCCGCTCACCGACGAGGATCGCGCCCCATGGCTCGCCGCGCTCCGCGCACACATCGACGCCTGCATCGCGCAAAACCGGCCCACCGTCGTCACCTCGTCCGCGCTGAAGCAACGCTACCGCGACGTCCTCATCCCTGATCACCAGCACGTCCGCCTCGTGCACCTGAACGGCTCGCGCGAACTGCTCGCCCAGCGCATCGCCGGCCGTGCCAACCACTTCATGAAACCCGGCATGCTCGAGAGCCAACTGGCCGCTCTTGAGCCGCCGGCCGACGCGCTCACTGTGGATATCACGCCGCCGCCCGCGGACATCGTTCGCCGCATCCGCATCGCCCTCGCCCTGTGAAGCCCGACCTCAAGCCCCGCCTGCAACTGCTCGCCAGCGCGCTCAGCCTGCTCGCGCTCGTCGCAGCCGGCGTCGGCATTTGGTTCTATCTGCAGATGCGCGGCAGCCTGCCGCCGCTCGACGGCAGCATCTCGGTCTCCGGGCTCAACGCGCCGGTCACCCTCGAGCGCGACGCCCATGGGATCGCCACTCTGCGCGGTGCCGATCGCCGCGATGTCGCTCGCGCGCTCGGATTTGCGCACGCGCAGGATCGATTCTTCCAGATGGATCTCCTGCGCCGCAGCGCCGCCGGCGAACTCTCCGCTCTCTTCGGCAAAGTCGCGCTCGATGCCGACAAGCTCAACCGCCCGCACGATTTCCGGGCCCTCGCGCGCCAGGTGCTCGCCGCCACCCCGCCCGCCCAACGCGCGCTCCTCGAAGCCTACGCCTTGGGCGTAAACGACGGGCTCCGCTCGCTCGCGAAAAAACCTTTCGAATACTACGCCGTCCGCGGCGAACCGCAGCCGTGGCAACCCGAGGATTCCGTGCTCGTCGTCTACGCCATGGCGCTCGATCTGCAGGACGCGTGGGGCAACTACGAACACACGCTCTCCACGCTCACCGACGTGTTCGGCACGGGCGTGCTGGAGTTTTTCGCCCCGCTGCAGACCCCCGCCGACGCCGCGCTCGACGGCTCCACCGCGCCGCTCGCCCCGATTCCCGACGAGCGCCTCGTCGATATCCGAAATCTGAATACAGCCGCGACGCGCGCCGCCCCGCCGCGCGAGTCGATCCGCCCCTGGGCGCGACCCGGTCCGCTCCTGGCCTCGACCCGGCCCGCCCTCGGTCCCGACTCGATCCGCACTCGGTCCCGACCCGATGCGGACGCGCGCCCAGGCAGCAACGCGTTCGCGCTCGGCGGTGCGCACACGCGCCATGGCGCCGGACTGCTCGCGAGCGATCCTCACCTGAATCTGCGCGTGCCCAATGTCTGGTATCGCGCCGTCCTGGAGTGGCGCGAGGGAGAGCGCACCCGCCGGGTCGTAGGCGCGACGCTGCCGGGCCTGCCCTATGTCGTGATCGGCTCAAACGGTCGGGTCGCATGGGCCCTCACCAACTCCTACGTGGACACGGGCGATCTGGTCGCCGTCGACGTCAACCCCATCTCCCGCGATTTCTACCGTGCTCCCGCACACGACGAGTTGCTCGAATTCGAAACCCGTCGGCACACGATCCAGGTAAAAGGCGGCGACGACGTCGTGGTGGAACGACGCTGGTCCGTCTTTGGCCCGATCGTCGGAACCAATGCCAAAGAGCGCCCCCTCGCGTGGCATTGGACGATGCACGATCCAGCGGCGGTAAACTTCGAGTTTTCTCAACTCGAGACGGCTGAGACCGCCGGCGAGGCGGTGGACATCGCGCGGCGCTCGGGCATCCCACCGCAGAATTTCGTCGTCGTGGACTCCGCCGGCCAGGTCGCCTGGACGATCGCCGGCCGCCTCCCGCAACGCATCGGTTTCGACGGCCGGCTACCCGTGTCGTGGCTGTTCGGCGATCGCCGCTGGGAAGGTTTTCTCCCGCCCGAGCGCGTGCCCGCAGTGTTCGACAACGACGGCCGCATCTGGTCCGCGAATCAGCGCATGGTCGGCGGCGCGGCCCTCGGGATTCTCGGAGACGGCAACTACGACATCGCTCCACGTGGCGCCCAGATTCGCGATCGTCTCGCGGCACTCGAACAAGCCGCGCCCGCCGATCTGCTCTCCATCCAGCTCGACGACCGCGCGCTTTTCCTGGAGCGCTGGCAAAAACTCCTGCTCTCCACGCTCAGCGACTCGGCCATCGCGCAGAAAAAATCCCGCGCCAAACTCCGCGAACTCGCGCAGTCGTGGTCCGGCCGCGCCGAGGTCGACTCGATCAGCTATCGACTCGCGCGCGCGTTTCGCACCGAAGTGCACGAGCTCGTTTTCCCGGCCATCTTCGCCGTGTGCTTGGAGCGGCAGGAAGATTTCGACTGGCGCTCGTTCAACCGCGAGGGCGCGCTGTGGCAGATGATCGAACAAAAGCCCGCGCATCTGCTAAACCCGCAGTTCACGCGCTGGGAGGATTTGCTCGTCGCGGCCGCCGACTCTCTCGTGGAGAAACTCGACGACCAAGGCGTGGCGCTCTCCCGCGCCACGTGGGGCCAGCGCAACACCGCGCGCATCCGTCATCCGCTCGCCTCCGCGCTGCCAGGGTGGCTCACGAACTGGCTCAATCTTCCGTCCGATCAATTGCCCGGTGACTCCAACATGCCGCGCGTGCAATCGCCGAACTTCGGCGCGAGCATGCGGCTCGTCGTCTCACCCGGGCACGAAGCCGAGGGTCTTTTCCACATGCCTGGGGGGCAAAGCGGGCATCCGCTTTCGCCGTTCTACCGCGCCGGGCATGAGGCTTGGGTGAAGGGCGAAACCACTCCGCTGCTCCCCGGTCCGGCCGCGCATACGCTCACGTTGCAGCCATAAAACCACTCTTCGCGCGCCATGCTCCACGTCCTCCAACATCCGCTCGCCGCGCACGTGATCACGCACCTGCGCGACAAAACCACCAAGCCGGCGACGTTTCGCACGCTCTGCTACCAGATCACGCTGCTGCTCGCGATCGAGGCCACCCGATCGCTCGCGACCGAGGACAAGAAGATCGAGACGCCGCTCGAGCCGGTGACAGGGCGCGTGCTCTCGCAGAATCTCGCCGTCGTGCCGATCCTGCGCGCCGGGCTCGGCATGGTGCAGCCGTTTCTGGACATTTTCCCCGACATCACGGTCGGCTACATCGGTCTCGAGCGCGACCATGAGACGGCGATCGCGCGCAGCTACTATTGCAAGCTGCCGCCGTTGAGAGGCGGCCACGTGATGCTCGTCGATCCGATGCTCGCGACCGGCGGCTCCGCGGCGCAGGCGATCGAGGTCGTGCGCGCGAGTGGCGCCGGTGCCGTGACCCTCGTCAGCATCGTCAGCGCGCCGGAGGGAGTGGCTCTCGTGGAGCAGCAGCATCCCACCGTGCCGATCTTCACGGCCGCGCTCGATCGCGAACTCAACGCGCGCAAATACATCCTGCCCGGCCTGGGCGATTTCGGCGACCGGCTCTACGGCACGTGAGCTGTCGCTCCCGGCGCATTCAGGCGGGGCCCTCCCGCACCTGAGGGGTGGAGCGCGCACTCCGCTCCGCGCCTTTCGCGCTATACGACCGTTGAAAGTGCGCCCTCCGCGCACGGCGGAGTTTCATGCGCGAACACCTCAGCCGCGCGTCGTCACTGCACCTTCCGGGATTGGGTCGCGGCCCTCTTCTTCCGGCATCTTGGCCTTGATGTGGGCCGCGGCGGACACGGCGGCTGCGCCATGACGGCGCCGAAGCACCTTCTGGAAGAAGAGATTATTCGGCACCTGCATCACCGTGCCGTCGCCTGCATCGAGCGTCGTGTAGATGAAGTTGAGATCTTTCACGCGCCCCTTCGTCGGCTCGCCGACGAATTCGACTTCATCGCCCACGGCGAAGGGTCGCGTCAGGATGATCAACACCGTGCACATCATGTTGCTCAACACGCTCCACACCGCGACGAAGCCGATCGCCACCATCGCCAGCACCGTGGAGAGCACGCCCCACATGCCGCCGACATTCAGCCCGAAGGCGCCGAGCACAAAAACCAATGCCGCGAGCGTGATGACCCACTTTATGGCGCGGCGCACCGGCGCGAGATCCTGTTCGCTGAAGCTTGTGCGGTGAGCGAGGAGCCGCAGCGCACGTTTCATCACTGCATTGATCACCACCGCGACGAGGATGATGAGCAGCGCCGCCGGCGCGGCCGCCATCAACGCAGGCAAAAGTTCGGACATGTCAGGTGTGTTAACATTCATAGTATTTCGCGCGGACGGGTTTAGATTCGCACTTCCTGGAGCCGGCTGGAGCGGCCGCCGTCGATCCGCACGCTCACGCCTTGCACGAACATTGCGACGTCGGAGGCGAAGAACGCAATCACGTCCGCGATCTCCTCCGGGCTCCTGACCGAGGTCAGTTCAATGTGTTCCGAGGTCGACTGCGCGTTCAGAATTCTCGCGCGGCGAGCAACGCTCGCAGTGCTCGCCTATCTGGCGAACAACGCCCGCCGCAGCCCGCGCCAGTGAAACGACACTTTCGTGAACTGCCCCAGCGCCACGTCGCGCCACAACGCCTTCGCATTCAAGCGCAGTTGCTGCCGGCGGGAGAGTGGCGGAGGAGCAATCACGACAAACAGATATCGGCGCGCCGCCGCTCAAAGAAAGCGCCGGCGCTTAAAAACTTCCCGCAATTTCTCATTACTCGCGCCGCAGTCGGCGCCGACTCCGTCCGCACCTCGTCTCGACCCGATCCGCACCGTGGCACGACTCGGGACGGTCTTTGGTGCGACGCGAGTCAAACTTTGGCGCGGCAGCGCCGTGAGAGAGCGCTCCGCTGCTGTTCGCTCACGCGCGGCGAATGCCACGCGAACGCCTCCGGGAGGCTCTCTCGCCTCTCTCCTCATGCCAACGCTTCGAACAAGATCTCCGCGGGGTGCCGCGCCCGCCGACCGGTTGTATCCAGAATCTGATGACGGCAGCTCGTGCCCGCCGCGGCGATGAGCGTCTCCGCCGGGGCCGCGCGGACCGCCGGCATCAGCACGAGTTCGCCGATCTGGCGCGAGATCTCGAAGTGCTCCGCCTCGTAGCCGAAGGATCCGGCCATCCCACAGCAGCCGCTCGGAATCACCGACACGCGATAGTTCACCGGCAACGAGAGCGCCCGCACCACCGGCTCCATCGACGAAAGCGCCTTCTGGTGACAATGCCCGTGCACGCGCACCTCGCGCGAAGCCGTCGTGAAGGCCCCCGGGTCGATGTGGCCGGCATCAGCCTCGCGGGCGAGAAACTCCTCGAACAGCAGCGCCCGTTTCGCGAGCGCTCGGGCCGCGGATTTCAGCTCGGGCGGGACCAGGTCAGGATATTCGTCGCGGAAACCGAGGATCGCCGAAGGCTCGATCCCGACCAGCGGAGCCTCGTCGGTGGCAAGCGGAGCGAGCGCGGTGACGTTGTAGATCGCGCGCCGCCCGGCTTCGCGCACGAAGCCTTTTGAGAGTTGCGCCCTCCCGCTGTCGCCGTGCGGCGGCAAAATCACCTCGTAGCCCAGCCGTTCGAGCAATCTCACCGCGGCGATCCCAATTTCCGCGTCGAGCGTGTTTGTAAATTCGTCGACGAAGAGAAACACGCGCCGGCGGCGTGGCGCCTCGCTCTGCCCCCGCCCCGCGAACCATCGCCGCAAAGTCTGGGCCGGGAGCATCGGCAAACTCCTCTCCCGCGCGATGCCCAACACGCGTTGCATCCATCGCCTGGTGACAGTGCTGCGCACGACGCGATTGTGCACGCGCGGCAGGTGCGACGCCCAGGCGAGGAGTCGCGGGTAGGCGGCGAAGAGTCTCGCACGCAGCGGTGCGCCGCTCTCGTCGTAAACGTGTTGCTGCCACTCGGCTTTGAGCCGCGCCATGTCGACGTTCGACGGACACTCGCTCTTGCAGCCCTTGCAGGAGAGGCAGAGCTCCATCACCTCGCCGAGTTCAGGGCGTGAAAACGGTTTCTGTGAGTCGGCCGGGCGCGTGAGCAGGTGGCGCAGCATGTTCGCACGGGCGCGCGTGGTGTCTTTCTCGTTTCGGGTGGCCATGTAGCTCGGGCACATGGTGCCGCCCATGAGGTGCGATTTGCGGCAATCGCCCGAGCCATTGCACTTCTCGGCTGCACGGAGCAGGCCCTGGGTCGCGCTGAAATCGAAGTGGGTGGCATACTCCGGCAATGGCTCACCGGGCGCCGTGCGCAGCGAGGTGTCCATCGGGGGCGTGTCGATGATTTTCCCGGGATTGAACACGCTCCGCGGGTCGAAGACCTGCTTCAGTTCGCGCATGAGCGCATAACACGCGTCGCCGACCATGAAGCGGATGAACTCGCCTCGCAGCCGGCCGTCGCCGTGCTCACCGCTGAGCGAGCCGCGGTATTTCTTCACGAGCCCTGCCACGTCCGTCGCGATGTCGCGGAACATCCTCAGCCCCTCGGGCGTGCGCAGATTGAAGAGGGGGCGGGTGTGCAACTCGCCCGCTCCGGCGTGCGCGTAGTAAACGCAGGCGAGGCCATATTTCTCGCGCATGAGCGCATCGAACTCCGCGATGTAGGCGGGCAGATCCTCGAGCGCGACGGCGGTGTCTTCGACGATCTCGCGGGGTTTCGCGTCGCCGATGACGTTGCTCATCACGCCCTGCCCGGCGCGGCGCAGCTCCCAAACCCGCGCACTGTCCGCTCCGCGCAAGACAGGAAACGCATAACCGAGTCGTGCGGTGCGCAGATCGTGCTCGAGCGCGGCGAGCGTCGAGTCGGTGCCGACCGGCGTGTCTCGCGCGATCTCGATGACGAGAATCGCACCCGGGTCCCCCTGGACGAAGAACCGGTTCTTGGCCTGCTCGAGATTCTGTTTCGTGCAGTCGAGCACGTGGCGGTCGATCAACTCCACGGCTGACGGCGCGTGACGCAGCGCAACCAGCGTGGCCTGCAGAGCCTCGGCGACGCTCGTGAAATGCGCGCAAAGCAGCGCGCCGGGATGCGGCAGCGGTTCGCAATTGAGTTCGAACTCGAGACCGAGAAATAGCGTGCCCTCGGAGCCGGCGAGCAGCCGACAGAGATTGAAGGGCCGGGGCGAAGCAGGGTCGAAAACGTCCGCCTCCATCAGCGCGTCGAGTGCGTAGCCGGTGTTGCGGCGCACGACCGTGCGCTTGGGAAAGCTCTCCTCGATCAGCCGGCGGTTCGCCGGGTCGTTGAGCACGCGGTGCACGTGACGGTAGATTCGCGTCTCGAGCGAGTCCGGTGCGGCGCATTTGGCGGTGAACTGTTCCTTCGAGAGCGGGCCGAAAATCACTTCGCTGCCGTCGCTGAGCAATCCGCGTGCGGAAACGAGGTGATCCCGGGTGGAGCCGTAAACGAGGGAGTTGGCGCCGCAGGAATTGTTGCCGACCATGCCGCCGATCATCGCCCGGTTGGCCGTCGACGTCTCGGGACCGAAGAGCAGGCCGTGCGGGCGCAGGAATAGGTTGAGCTCGTTGCGCACGACTCCGGGCTGGACGCGCACGCGACGGGTCCGACCGTCGAACGACACGATTCGGTTCAGGTGCCGGCCCAGGTCGACCACCATGCCGCTGCCCACCACCTGGCCGGCGAGGGAGGTGCCGGCGGTGCGCGGGATGAGGCTGAGGTGGTGCGTTTGGGCGAAGCGGAGGAGTCGCCTGACATCCGCCTCCGTGCGCGGGAACGCGACCGCCGCAGGCAACTCCTGATATTCCGACGCGTCCGTGGCGTAGAGCAGCCGCATCGCCCGGCCGGTGTGCAGTTCACCCTCGAGGGAGGCGGCGAGGGCCGAGAGGTCAGCGACAGACGGGGCGGGCATCGTCCGGGCCACCTTGATCGCGTCGCCTCCTGCTGGCGAGCCCGCGGACGGGAGCGGGAAAACAAAAACCCCGCCGGTGGGGCGGGGCGGGGAACGGAACGGACGCTTCGCCGCGTCGTTTACTGGAACGTCAGCACGAGGCGCGTGAAGTAGGTTGTATCCAGTTTTTCAACACCGGGGCCCGGCTGGCTGTTGTAGTCGTTGTTCACGCCCAGGCGAAGTTTCCAGTGCGCGATGGAGAGCGGGATTTCGTAGAACGATTCGTGCGTGAGCCGGTAGTTGGCGAAGTCGTCGAAGGACGGCACGAAGGCGAGGCGGTTGACGATCTTCGAGTTCTTGAACGTCCACTCGTGGTTGATGCCCAGATCGAGAC
>JAEYQF010000191.1 GCA_023410155.1 Verrucomicrobiota bacterium
GAGCAAGATCGCGCTGTATCCGCCCGAACACTACGAAAACGGCCTCGCGATCGTCACCGTGCCGACACGCCGCATCAATCCCGCGGCCTTCCCTTCGACGGTGAAGTCGCTCAATTATCTCAACAACATTCTCGGGAAGATCGAAGCCCGCCAGTTCGGTGCCCTCGAGGCCATCATGCTCAATGATCAGGGCTACATCGCGGAGTGCACGGCGGATAACATCTTCGTTATATACCGCGGCGAGATTCTCACCCCCGCGGCTTCGCAGGGCGCGCTCAAGGGCATCACGCGCGGTGCTATTCTCGATATCGCCGGTGAGCTCGGAGTTCCCGCGCGGGAGGCTGATCTCACACGCTACGATGCGTGGTGTGCCGACGAGTGTTTCCTGACCGGCACGGGCGCGGAGGTCGTGCCGGTGGTCAAACTCGACGGCCGGCAGATCGGCACCGGCAAACCGGGCCCCATCACGCAACGCGTTCTCGATGCGTTCAGGAAAAAGGTGCTCGTGGAGGGCACCCGGATCTGAGCCTCCCGCCACACGTGTGCGACAAGCCTGCGCATTCGGCCCCACTCGGGTGTGCAGTCACGTCACTTTCGCTGCGACGCGGTCCCGGCACTTGCCAGCGCAGGGGTCCGTGGCATGTTTGATGCAACCGACACCCGTCTCCCGAAAATGGCCAACCCGCTCAAATGCGACCTATGCTCCAAGCCCGCCACTGTGCATCTCACGCAGATCGTGAACAACAAAGTGCACAAGGTGGACCTCTGCGAGGAATGCGCCCAAGCCAAGGGCGTGACTGACCCGAGCGGTTTCTCGCTCGCGGATCTGCTGCTCAAAGCCTCCCTCAATCCCGAGCCATCCGCCGCGGGTATGCGGTGCGAAAGTTGCGGCTTTACACAGACGGACTTCAAGAAACACGGCCGCTTCGGTTGCCCCGTTTGCTACGAGACATTTTCCGCGCTCGTCGAGCCGATGCTCGACAGCATGCATAAAGGCACAATCCATACCGGCAAGGTCCCGCAACGCGCCCTCACGCGCAAAACCCTCCACGAACGCCTTTCCAAGCTCGAGCTCGACCTCAACGCGGCCATCAAGGCCGAACGCTACGAGGACGCAGCCCGCTGCCGTGATGAAATCAACCAAGTCAAGCAAGGCATCACCCAAGCGCCTGCGCGCTAAGCCCATGACGATCGAGTCTTTGATCGATACGCCCTCGGAGCTGACAGATTCTGCCAGCAGCAAGACGGCGATCGTGCTAATGACCCGCGTTCGCCTGGCTCGCAACCTCGCGGGCACACCTTTTCCTGGGTGGGCGAAGCCCGCGCAGCGCGCCGAGATTTTCGATCTCTGTCGCTCCGCCGTCGCGTCGACTGCGCCGATGAAGAAGAGCCTCGCGATCGGCGTGCAGGAGCTTTCGGAACTCGAAAAGCAGATCCTCGTGGAGCGGCATCTGATCAGCCGCGAGCTGAGCGGCTCGAAAGCCGGCTCCGGATTCGTGATTAACAAGGATCAAACCTTCTCGGTCATGATCAATGAGGAGGACCACCTGCGCATTCAGGTGCTGCGTTGCGGTTTTCAACTCAAGAAAGCTTGGAATTCCATCAACGATCTCGATAGCGCGCTCGAGGATCAGCTCGACTACGCCTATTCGCCGAAGCTCGGCTATCTCACCGCTTGCCCGACTAATCTGGGCACTGCCATGCGTGCCTCGGCGATGATGCATCTGCCTGCGCTCGTGATCGCGAATCAGATGGAAAAAGTCGTCCGTGCGGTCAATCAGCTCGGCATGGTCGTCCGCGGCCTTTTTGGCGAGGGCTCCGACGCAAGCGGCAGCATCTTCCAGATCTCAAATCAGACCACCCTCGGCGAAACCGAAGACGAAATCATCAAGCGACTCGGAAGCGTGCTCAGTTCGATCATCGAGCACGAGCTCAACGCCCGGCAGAAACTCCTCGAAGCCGACGCCGGCAAACTTTTCGACAAGATAGGCCGCGCTTACGGGATCCTGCAGAACAGCCACCTCCTGAGCTCGGGCGAGGCGATGAACCTGCTCTCCCTGGTCCGCCTCGGCGTCGATCTTCACCTCTTCTCGGAGGAATCCCGCTCGATCGTCGACCGCCTCCTGATCGAGGCGCAGCCCGGGCACTTGCAGCACGCGCAGAAGGGCGAATTCGAGCCCGGCCAGCGTGACTTGCTCCGTGCGGCGCGGCTCCGCGCAGAGTTTGCGAATTTCAACCGCCCCAACTTCACTTCGAGCAGTGAAGGGTCGAATTAAGCCTTTAACAACATACCCATGTCCCAAGAACCCATGAACAATTTCACGCCCCGGGCGCAGCAAGTGCTCGCTCTGGCGCGCAAGGAGGCCGACCGCTTTCACCACAACTACGTCGGCACCGAGCACATCCTGCTTGGCCTGATCAAACTTGGTCAGGGCGTCGCGGTCAGCGTTCTCCAAAAGATGGGCCTCGATCTCGAGACCGTTCGCTCTGCCGTCGAGAAACAGGTCGGCACCGGTCAGGAAACCAAAACCCAAGGCAGCATCCCTTATACGCCGCGCGTGAAGAAGGTCCTCGCGCTTGCCGGCAAGGAAGCCAAGACGCTCAACCACTCCTACGTCGGCACCGAGCACATCCTTCTTGGCCTTCTCCGCGAAGGCGAGGGCGTCGCCGCCCGTGTGCTCAAGTCACTCGACATCGACATCGAGCGCACGCGCAACGAAATCCTCCGCGAGCTCGATCCGCAGTTCTCCAGCTCCCAGGCCGGCGATGCGCCGGGCGAGGAAGCGACCGCCGGCACGCCGCAGCGCGGTGCGCAGCCTGAGGACAAGAAAGAGGTTAAGACGCCCGCGCTCAAAGCCTTTGGCCGCGATCTCACCGAGCTTGCCCGCAAGAGCGAGATGGACCCGGTCGTCGGTCGCAAAAACGAGATTCGCCGCGTCATCCAGATCCTCTGCCGCCGCACGAAAAACAATCCCGTGCTCATCGGCGAAGCCGGCGTTGGCAAGACCGCCATCGTCGAAGGCCTCGCGCAGGAAATCGCCGCGGGCAACGTCCCCGAGATTCTCCTCGAAAAGCGCGTGATCACGCTCGACCTTGCCCTCATGGTCGCCGGCACGAAATACCGCGGCCAGTTCGAAGAGCGCATCAAGGCCGTGATGGATGAGATCCGTCGCGCGAAGAACATCATCCTCTTCATCGACGAGCTCCACACCATCGTGGGCGCCGGCGCGGCCGAGGGCGCGATGGACGCGTCGAACATCTTCAAACCCGCGCTTTCTCGCGGCGAACTGCAGTGCGTCGGTGCGACCACCCTCAACGAATACCGCAAGTATATCGAAAAGGACTCCGCGCTCGATCGGCGCTTTCAATCCGTAAAGGTCGAGGCTCCGTCCGTCGACGACACGATTCTCATCCTCAAGGGCATCCGCGGCAAATACGAGGATCACCACAAGGCGATCTTCACCGACAAGAGCATCGAGTCGGCCGCCAAGCTCTCCGACCGCTACATCACTGGCCGTTTCCTACCTGACAAAGCGATCGACGTCATGGACGAGGCCGGTTCGCGCGCC
This sequence comes from Verrucomicrobiota bacterium, assembly GCA_023410155.1. Taxonomy (GTDB): domain Bacteria; phylum Verrucomicrobiota; class Verrucomicrobiia; order Opitutales; family Opitutaceae; genus Opitutus. The sequence continues at coordinate 3,570 of JAEYQF010000191.1, forward strand.
CGCATCGGCGCCCTGACGCGCCCGCCCGACATCGAGAGCCTTACGAAGGAGATCGAGTCCGTCTGCGCGCAGAAGGAAAAAGCCATCAGCGAACAACATTTCGAGGAGGCGGCCCGTTACCGCGATCAGGAGAAACAACTCCGCGCGAAGCAGGACCAGATCACCGCCGACTGGAAAAAGTCTCGCGACGAAAAGCGCATCACCATCGACGAAGACATGATGATGCAGGTCGTCGCCGACTGGACCGGCATTCCGCTCAGCCGCATGGAGAAGAAGGAAAGCGAGAAACTCCTCTCCATGGAGGCCGAGCTCCAGAAATCCGTCATCGGCCAGGATGCCGCGTGCAGCGCCATCGCCCGTGCCCTCCGCCGTTCGCGCGCCGACCTCAAGGATCCGCGCCGCCCGATCGGTTCGTTCATGTTCGTCGGCCCGACCGGCGTCGGTAAGACCATGCTCGCGAAGCAACTCGCCGCGCAGATGTTCGGCAATCAGGACGCGATCATCCAGATCGACATGTCCGAATACATGGAGAAGTTCGCCGTCTCCCGTCTTGTCGGCTCGCCTCCGGGCTACGTCGGCTACGACGAGGGCGGCCAGCTCACCGAGGCCGTGCGGCGCCGCCCGTATGCGGTGATCCTTTTCGACGAAATCGAAAAGGCGCACCCCGACGTCATCCAGATCCTGCTGCAAATCCTCGAAGATGGCCGTTTGACCGATTCGCTCGGTCGCACCGTGGATTTCC
>JAEYQF010000192.1 GCA_023410155.1 Verrucomicrobiota bacterium
CTCCTGGGCCTTAGAAGCACGAAATCACCTGCGATCACCTCCCACAACGCGCCCTGTCTTACCGGATCATCCTCGTAGAGCTTGATGAACTCCTGATCGAAATCCTGTAATTCCAACGTATTGCCACCAGCCTGGATGGGGATGTTGTTGTCGGTGACCGATGCAAGCACTTTTATCCGTTCCGTCAGATCTCCGCTCAACTCAAGGTTCATTGCGGAATTCACTGCCAGATCCTGGTTGTTGCCGAAGAGGATGCCGCGTGAGATGCTTCCACTTCGCTGCAATCCACCCCCGCTAAGCAACGATCCCTCCTGCCGCGGTATCTCGTATTTGAACGGTTCAGGCCGGTCGCCGCTGGGCGTGAGCAAGGCTTCACGATCCTTGTGTTGCACCACACCACCGAGCAAGAGCGGCATGGCGCGATACCTTACAAATACACTGTCCGGCGCCTGCGGCCAGATGATGATCGATAAATAGGGATCGGAAGAATAGGTACTGGGATCCACGATGACGGAATCCTGGAACACGTGCAGGCTGCCAGGCACGAAACTCAGCGTATCGACCTGAATGGTATCACCGGTCGGTCTCAGCCAACGTTCACGAAGATTCGATCCCGTCTGCGCCAGAATGAGAACAGGAGCGTAGAAGCCCAGCAGAATGAGGATCCCACGGCCGGAATAAGAGCGCATCGAGGTCCGGAATTGGATACCGATCCCCGCCTCGTGATGACCGTTGGGCACATGGAACATACGGAACAGCAGCCCGAAAATTATCCGAAACACCAGTAATGATAGTGCATCGCAGCATCACCATCCGATCGTTGAATGTTCGTGGCCGATGGAACTCCATGCCTGTCTGCGGCGTATAAGTTTGACTTTCATGATGTGCTCCCGCTCCGGATCGCTGCTCTTATTGGTGCCGATCCTAATATCCGCCTGGTCGTGCGCAGGAACTTTCAAACCCCGGGAACGTCAGGGTGAGGGCGGTAAATACTACGGTGGAGTCTTCAACGTGAACGAGACTGAAGGTTTGCGGAGCCTTTTTCCTTTAAGCATCACCCAGGCATCCTCGGCACGTGTGGCCAGCCAGATCTATGAAGGCTTGGTCGGGTTCGACCCCAAGGACCTCAGCATCAAACCAGCACTGGCCACTTCATGGTCGGTGGACGCCTCCTCACGGGTCTTCACCTTCAACATCCGACGGAATGTTCGGTTCCATGATGACCCATGCTTCCCCGAGGGATCTGGACGGCTACTGACCGCGCAGGATGTTGCTGCATGTTTCACGCGCATCTGCACGGCCGATCCAGCCAACCAGATGCAATGGTTGTTCGTTGGGCGGATCAATGGCGCGGAAGAACATTATGAGGCTACACGGAAAAAGCTGAATTCCACCGGTGTGAAGGGCATCGAAGTGCTTGATGAACATACGCTGCGCATCTCACTGGCAGCCTCCTCTCCCACCTTCCTGCATGTGCTCGCCCATCAAGGCTGTTGGATCTATCCTTCAGAGATGGTGCAACACTATGAGAACGACATCCTCTGGCATCCGGTGGGCACCGGACCGTTCAAGATAAAGAGTTATCGCCGGGGCGAATCATTGATCCTGGAGAGAAATCCGAACTACTGGGCCGCCGACGATCTCGGCAACGATCTGCCATTCCTCGATGCCATCAGATACACCTTCACATCTGACAAGAACCGCGAACTGGATGAATTCCTGAAAGGGAACCTTTCCATGGTCTTCGAAGTTCCTGTAGGCCGGACCGATGTATTGAAAAATTCCAGGGAATTCCAGGTCCAGAGCATTCCAGCATTTTCGGTCCAATACTACGGTTTCAATGCACGGCAGGAACCGTTCAAGGACATCAGGATCCGCCGGGCGTTCTCGCTTGCCATAGACAGGCAATTACTGGCAGACAGTATTCTGCATGGCCTGGCAGTACCGGCCACGCGCGGCATGGTGCCTCCGGGGTTCAAGGATTATCCCTATGATCTGGTCCCTGAGCTGCGCCACGATCCCGATGAGGCAAGAAGATCGCTTGCCTCGGCCGGCTATCCTGGTGGAAAGGGGCTGCCTACCGTTTTCCTTCAGGTGAACAATGATGGTTTCGGATATGTGGAGGTCGCTTCGATGATACAATCCATGCTGGAGCGTGAACTGGGTGTACGTGTGGTATCATCCGTGTTGCCGATGGAACAACATTTCGATAAGATCGAACGTGGTGCTGCCTCTTTCTGGCGCGCAGGCTGGATCGTGGACCATCCCGATCCGGAGAACATTCTTGAATTGTTCCATGGCCGATCGGTCCCGGCGGATACGTCAGCGCCGTCATACCTGAACAATACCCGCTACAAGGACCAGGAATTCGATACGTTCTTCGATCTGGCCCACGGCACCTCAGACCATAAGAAGCGGCTCGAACTGCTCGCAAAAGCAGAGAAGATCCTGATGGATGACATGATCGTGATGCCCGTCTATCACGAGAATTCAGTGCGCCTTCTCCAGCCTTATGTGAAGGACATGCCGATAAATGCCATGGAATTACGCGATATGCGACTGGTGTGGTTCGACCCCGCCCTGCGTGATGCGATCTAGGCGATGTTGGTGGTGATCTGCTCGTAGACCATCTGTTTGGCCAACGGCAGGAAGGTCTCGATGTGTG
>JAEYQF010000293.1 GCA_023410155.1 Verrucomicrobiota bacterium
ACATTGATCCGGTGGTCAATTCACTGTTCGTGGACATCGGCGGCGGCACCAGCGACTTGTGTCTCGTGCAGGGATATTTCCCGACGGCGGAGGACCAGATCAGCATCCCGTTCGCCGGCGATGCGATCGACGAACTCATCCACCGCGACCTCGACCGCATTTACCCGAACAACGGCCTCTCGCGCCACCGCGTGCGTGAGATCAAGGAGCAAAACGGCTACGTCGGCCCGAGCCGCAAACCGCTCGAAGTGAAAGTCGTGATGGGCGGAAAATCGCACGTGCTCGAGCTCGGCGATGTGCTCGGCAACGCCGCCAACGAGCTGATCGAAAAAATCTATCCCGCGCGCACGACTCTCATCCAGCGCGCGCCGTCTGACTCCGTGGTGACGCTGCTCCAGAACATCATCATCACCGGGGGTGGCTCGCAGATCAAAGGCATCGACACGGTGCTGCAGAAGCGGCTCACGGACGACGGCTACGAATCACCGCGCGTGAAGCTCGCGGGCCAGGACTACAAGCGCTACGTCGCGTTGGGGGCGTTGAAAGCCGCCCGCGCCGCCCGCGAGAACCAGTGGCAGGTGCTGCTGGGTTGAGCGCGGAAGAGACAAAGAAGATCGGCGCGAAACGCCGGCCTTTTTAGTTTTAATCTGCGACTGACGGATAGCTGCCGAGCCACTTCACCATCGGGCAGAACCTCTTGAGCTCGCTGATCGCCTGCTTCATGGCGGGATCGTCGTAGTGACCGGTGACGTCGACGAAGAAGTAGTAATCCCACGGACGCTTTTTGCTCGGGCGCGACTCGATCTTCGAGAGGTTGATGCCGCGCTCCGCGAGCGGCATCAGCATCTTCAAGAGCGATCCGGAATGCGAAGCCGCTTCGTCGCCGAGGGACACGATGAAGCTCGTCACATCCTTTCCGGCGCCAACTGAGCCGGAGGGCTTTCGGCCCAGCACGAAGAACCGCGTGGTGTTGTCGGCCTTGTCCTGGATATTCCGCACGACGATCGGCATGTCGTAGTGCGACGCCGCCAACTCGCCCGCCACGGCCGCCGCCGTCGGATCTTCCTTGGCGATCTGCACGGCGCGTGAAGTGCTCGGCGCATCGATGAGCTGCGCGTTGGGCAGGTGGCGCTGCAACCAGTGGCGGCATTGCGCGAGCGCTTGGTCCTTGGAGTAAACCTTGGTGATCTTTTCCAGCGGCGAGCGCGAAATCAGCGCGTGGGAGATCTCGAGATAGATCTGCGCGACGATCTTCAGGTCGCTCTCGACGAAACTATCCAGCGTCTCGCGCACGCTGCCCTCAGTAGAGTTCTCGATGGGAATGACGGCGAGGTCCGACTCACCCTTTTCCACAGCGGTGAAGATGTCCTCGATCGTGGCCATCGCGTGGTAATCCACGCTGGCGCCGAATTTCTTGATTGCGGCCGCGTGGGTGTTGCTCGCCTCGGGCCCGAGGTAAGCGATCATCAGCGGCTTCTCGAGTGCGATCGCCGCGGACATGATCTCGCGGTAGATCGCGCGGAGCGCCTCGTTCTTGATCGGGCCTTGGTTTTGTCCGCACACCTTGCGGAAAACCGCATCCTCGCGCTCGGCGACGTAAATCTCCCCGCCGGCGTGGCGTTTGAGCTTTCCGATCTCGGCGGCGAGGGCGAGGCGTTGGTTGAGCACGTCAACCAGCTCGCGGTCGAGCGCGTCGATCTTTTCGCGAATCGTCTGGAGATCCATGGTCAGGCGGACACGGGTTTCTCTTCGGACGATTCGGCGGAATCGGAGGCCGGCCGAATCGGCTCAACGGCCGCGGTCGCTGCTTCCTCGGTCGCAGTAGGCGCTTCATCACTATCAACCGGGGCAGTGTTGGCCGCCTCCAGGGGGAGCTGCTCGTCAGCCAGGCCCATGTCGGTATCCGAAATCTTGTGACCGTCGGTCGCATTTTTCAGCCACTCGTCGATCTGGCGCGAAGAGAGCACGTCCGAGGCGGGTAGTTCATCCAGCGACTTCACGCCGACGAATTCGAGGAAGGCGTCGGTCGTGCCGTATTGAATCGGGCGACCCGGCAGATCGGCGCGGCCAACCACGTAGACGAGCTCGCGCTCGAGCAATTTGTTGATGCCCGCTTCGGCGGAAACGCCGCGGATCGTCTCGATCTCGCCGCGGGTGACGGGCTGGCGGTAAGCGATGATCGCGAGCGTCTCGATCGAGGATTGGCTAAGTTTCACCGGTGGTGGCTCCGAGCGCAGGATGCGAATCCAGCGTGCGAAACGGGGGTGCGTGACAATTCGGTATCCAGCGGAGTTTTCGGTCAGCAGCAATCCATCGTCCGCGGCCTTCAACTCGGCCGCGATCTGATCCATCGCCTCGCGCACCTGCGCGCTCGTGATCAACGAGGGCACATCGCGGTAAAGTTCGTCGTCGGCTGTATCAGGCGTTTCGACGGATACCTCGGCCGGGTCGGTCGAGGGCGATTCCGCCACAGGCGCGGCCCCTTCGGCTGAGGACGCGGGCGCCGCGCTCTCGTCGATCTCCGTCTCCACCGGCAGCGTGGCCTGATCGTGGAAGCGCGTGAAGGCCGCTTGGATATCTTTGATCGTGAGCGGCTCGCTGGTGGAATACAGCAGCGCCGTGAGCACCTTTTTCAGATTGAAAGCCATGCAGGGAAAAGCGGGACAGTGAATGGAGCTGCCTCCGAGCCACGCAACCCCGA
>JAEYQF010000226.1 GCA_023410155.1 Verrucomicrobiota bacterium
GATCCCACACGATGCCGGGGGCGGCGAGCAGCGCCTGAAGAAAAGCCATCTGTGACTCGCCGGTGGCGGCGACGAGCCGCGCGCGGCCGCGCTACGCGATCGCGTTTCGCAGCAGACTCGCCGCCAGCCCTGCCGCCGCGGTGCTGGCTGATGCTTTGTCAGGATAGATGTAGATGGGGTTCAGCAGATCATCCATCCTCAGCATTGAGAGGGCGTTGCGGGCATTGCGCGATGAAAAATCACTGAAAAGCGATTCGCTCCTCATGAAATTTCATGCCCGCGCCGTGGGCACAGCCAAATCGCAAGTTGCGATTTTAGATTTCAGATCTGCAAGACCGAGCCCATCGCAACGTTTCTCTACCCGACGGATCCTGGCTTCGCCTTTGCCCTAGTGCCAGATCTCAAATCTCAAATCTCAGATCTCAGATCTCAGATCTCAAATCTCAAATCCCAAACCCCAACCCATGCCAACCTACCAGCGCTTCGAGGATCTCCCGGTTTGGCGGGACGCGATCGTGCTCGCCGAACGTTGTGAGGATTTCATCGATGCCGCCAAGGACCGTATCACTTGGTCCAAACGCGACCAACTCGACCGCGCCTCTCTCTCCGTCTCGAACAATATTGCCGAGGGCTTCGAGCGCGGGACGACCAACGAGCTCCTCGCCTTCCTCTACATCGCGCGCGGCTCCGCCGGCGAGGTTCGTTCCATGCTCGCCTTCTTCGAACGCCGCCCGGCGCTGGGGGATTGCAGATCTCAAATATCAAATCTCAAAACCCTCGCCGAATCCTGCTCCCGCCAGCTCGGCGCTTGGACGCAATCGCTGCAAAACTCCGACATCGCCGGCCCTCGCCACCTCAACGATCAAGCTCGGGCCAACTACCAGAAACGCAAAGCGCGCGAGTCCGGCGCCGCCGCCTTCCAAAAGCTGCTCGAGCAGCACCTCCCGCCCGACCACCCCGCTCGAGCCCGCGGTGCGGGAGCTCGGATCTGATCTCCCGCTTCGCGGGATCTCAGATTTGAAATCTCAAATTTCAGATCCAGCCGCTGCGCGGCTTTTCAAATCTCAAATCCGCCCCCTGCGGGCGAAGAGCGGCCGATTTCACTGGGACTGTGCGAACGGCCAGCCGTTCACGGTGAGCCACTCCAGTATCGCGTTCTGCCACGTACTGCGCGGGAGCAGGAAAAAGCCATGCTGGCCTTTATCGAAGATTCGCACGTCGACCGGCACCCCCGCGCGCCGGAGCGCCTGGAAAAACACGATGCTGTTATCCACGTCCACAAGGCGGTCGTCAGCGGCGTGCAGCAGCAACGTTGGCGGCGTATCCTCGGTCACCTGACGTTCACTCGAAAACCGTCGCACGTCGTCTTCCGTCGGGTCGGACCCGAGCAAGGCCTGACGTGAGCCCATGTGCGTGATCGTCGCGTCCATGCTGATCACCGGATAGATCAGCACCACAAAATCAGGGCGGAGGCTCACCTGCTCCGGGTTGTCGATGTACGCGGTCTTGAAGTGCGTCGAAAGGGTCGAGGCCAGATGTCCACCCGCGGAGAATCCGATCGCGCCGATGCGCGCCGGATCCATCTTCCATTCCTGCGCGCGGAGGCGGACAAGACGCAGCGCCTGCTGGGCATCCTGAATCGGGCCGATGGACTTGTTCTCCATCGTGCGGTCGCTGGGTATCCGATATTTCACCACAAAGGCCGCGAAACCATGGTCAATGAAGAATCGTGCCTGCTGGGTGCCTTCGTAATCATAGCTCAGCCCGCCGTAGCCGCCGCCCGGGATGATCAGGATCCCGGCGCCGTTCGCCTTGCTCGGTGCCGGCAGGTACACGTCCAGTTGCGGCCGGGAAACGTTCCGCACAAACCCTTGGTCCGCGCCCATCTCTTCATCCAGCGTTGGTTTGGAGTTCGGGATCGCGCTGTCGCCATAGAGCGGGAGGCTCAGCATCGCCGGCGGGAAAAACTGACTTCGGTCCGACGGTGCACTGGCGGTCCTGCCCGGTCGAGCAGAGTCCGCAGGCTGACTGAGAGCAAAGGGGGTGGCGCTGGCGAAGCCGGCCAAGAGCAGAACGGTCAGGAGTTTCATGGGGACAACACGCACACAAACGCCCGGGCATAATCAGGTCGAGAACAGGAGTTGGCTCGCCGGATCGGGTCAGGGCGATCGTTGATCATCCATGCTTTGGCGCAAATCCGCCTCAAGGCCTGGATGTATTCACGACGGAGACACAGCGGAAAGCTGAACGCACCTTCGGCAAAAAAGCGGCAGCAGGAAACGTCGATCGTCGCCGGCATAGGAGGCGACAGTATGGTATTTGCCGAGGTGTAGGGCCGGGAGCCCACAGGCTCGATCCTCAAGACACATCATCGCTATCCGCCCGCAGCGCGTTTGTACGTTGCCAGCAGATACACAGATTGGTCTGCGCGCGCGCAGAGTTAACCGGAGTAAACATTCGCCGATTTGCGCCACTCGCCTCGCGCCGCACGGTGCGCCCACCACGCGTGCAAGCTTCTCGGTTATCCGGCCACCGCCCGCTCGCCGCAGTTCAACCCAAACCACCCCATGACTGCGATTCCCTCAGGCCTGTGCTTTGCCTTTGTTCAGAAGAGCGCGCTTCTCGCCGGGCTCCTTGCCGCGGCGTTTGTCTCCCCGGTCAGCGCCGCCGTCACCGCGAACATCGTCGCCTCGCGCACCAGCGGCGTCGCGCCGCTGGCCGTGCGCGTGCACGCCACCCGCACCCCCCCCCCC
>JAEYQF010000299.1 GCA_023410155.1 Verrucomicrobiota bacterium
GGCCTGCTCGGTTCATCGCGCAACTGGCAGACGGCCGGCCGCGACCTGGCCACCCGCTTTCACGTGCTGGCGCTCGATCTGCGCAATCACGGCAGTTCGCCCCACGCGCCGGGCATGGACTACGACGTGCTCGTGAGCGATGTCGTCGCGTGGATGGACCAGCGGCAGATCGCGCGCGCGACGATCCTCGGGCACAGCATGGGCGGAAAAACCGCGATGCTGCTCGCGTGCCGGCATCCCGAGCGGGTCGAACGGCTGATCGTGGTCGATATCGCGCCGAAGGATTACCAGTGGATCGCGCATCGCGCCGAATTCGCGGCCATGCACGAACTCGACCTCGAGCATTTGCAGTCGCGGGCGGAAGCGGAGCTCAAATTCGAGGCGCGCGTGAACGACTGGGCGATGCGGAAGTTTCTCGTGACGAATCTGGAGCGCACCGAAGGCGGCGGCTGGAAGTGGCAGATCAACCTCCCTGCGCTCACCGAGGCGCTCCCGGTTCTGGAAGCGAATCCGCTGGGGGCGGAGGATCGGTTCGGCGGACCGACGCGCTTCATCGTCGGCGGCAAGTCGCACTACGTGTATCCAGAAGATCACGACACGATCCGGCGGTTTTTTCCTCAGGCGACGATCACGACGATCGCCGAATCCGGCCACAATCCGCACATGGAGACGCGCGAGGGATTCGTGCGGGCTGTGTTCGAGCAGTAGCGCGACTTGCGCTGCACGCGGGCGCGGCCGTGTCCGCACTGGGGCGTGACCCGAGCCGCACCGTGGCACGACCCGGTGCGCACAGTGTCCCGAGTCGGGACGGACCTTGGCGCGACCGTGTCCGCACCTGGTCCCGAGTTGGGATCAGATGCGCGAACTCAGACCGCGGCCGGTTCGGGATCGGGCCCGGGGACGACGTGGGCGCGGCTGCGCTGGGCGTGAGGGAGCCAGTCGCGACGCTTCCAACGGCGATACATGAGGACGCCGCGGAGCCATTCGTCGATCGCCATGGCGATCCACATGCCGGCGATGCCGATGTGGAGCTGGAGGCCGAGCAGCCACGCGAGCGGCACCCAGACGCACCACATCGAAAGCACCGCCATCTTGATCGGGAAGCCGACGTCGCCCGTGGCGCGAAGGGAGTTGATCACGACCACATTGAAGACGCGCCCTGGTTCGAGCAGGACGGAGATCCACAGGAGCATCGTGCCGGTGGCGATGATGGAGGAGTTTTCCGTGAAAATGCCCATGAGCCACGGAGCTGCCGCAGCGACCGCGAGAATCACGCTGGTCGCGATGATGAAGCCGGTGCGCAGGCTGCGGAGAAGTTCGCGATAGGCTTCCTCGAACTCGCCGGCGCCGATGAGGTGGCCGATCAAGATCTCGGTGCCCAGGCCGATCGAGATGCTGAAGAGCATGACCAGGCGCTGGATGTTGAGCGCGTAGGATTGGACGGCGAGATTGTCGCCGCCGAGCCGCGCGGTGAACGTCGTCACGACCATGAACGCGGTCCAGTAGCACATGTTTTCGCCGGCGGCGGGGAGGCCGATACGGAGGACGCGTCCGACCTTGGACCAGGAGATGCGGATAAAATCGAGGACGCGCAGTCGCAGCTTGATGCGGTAATCGAGGAGAATCCACGAAGCGACGCAGGCGCAGCAGCGGCTGAACACGCTCGCGAGGGCGACGCCGACGACGCCCATCTTCGGGGCACCGAAGAGACCGAAGAGCAGGATGCTGGCGCCGATGACGTTGATGACGTTCTGGCCGATCGCGACATACATGGCGTCGCGCGTGTATTTGTGCGCACGCAGCACGGCGGCGATCGACATGTTCATCGACTCCATGAACAAAGTGCCGCCCATCAGCGCGAGAAACGGCAGCGCGTAGTCCATCAGCTCAGGCGGAAGCTGCATGAGGCGCAGCATCGGCGCGGCGAAAACGAAAACGGCGATGCTGCAAATCAGGCCCAGCCAGGTGTTGATCGCGATGGCGTTGGTCGCGATCTGATCGGCGCCCTTGCGGTCGCGACCGCCGAGATAGTGCGTAATGACCACGCTCGTGCCGACGCCGACGAAATTAAACGCGATGAGGAAGAACACCACGATTTGGTGCGCGACGCTCAGCCCGGCGACCGCGCCGTCGGAAATGTGGCTCACGAGGAACGTGTCCACGGTGCCGATCAGCATGCGCAGCGCCTGCTCGACGAAGATCGGCCACGCGATCGCGAGGAGCTTGGCGGAAGGTTTGACGGCGGAGAGTGGCATGGGTGCAGCCGGACACTCTACGGGAATCAGCAGCTCACCTGTCAACGAGCCGACGGGAAGTCACCGCACTTGCCGTTGAGCCGGCGTTACTTCCGAGCCATTTCGCCGGACCGGGCTCAGCGGCGGGACCAAAGCCGAAGCGAACTCAGGAGGAAATGCTCGAGGGCGGCGGACTCGTTGAGGTTCAACCGCAACAGGCCGGCGTCATGCTCGAGCTGCTCGATGGCGGCGACGAGTGCCCGACGCGTGGGCTCGGCCGTGGCGCCTTGAAGCTTCGGCAGCGCGAAAGCCCGGGTGGCGGCTTCGATGTCGGTGAACAGGTGGGCGCGGATGCCGTTGGCAATGCCGGTCTGGATCGCGTCGATCTCCGAGTCGTCGAGATCGTCGGGAATCTTCTCCTTCTGCTCTTTCCAGCTGGCGTCCGTGGCGAAGTCGAGCACCGCGGCGAACCGCGCACAGAGGCCGTAAAGGGTGAAGATATGATCCGCGACGAGCTTGCGGTCGGTCGCCGCGGACGTGGTGAGTCGTTCGAGCCACGCGCGGTAATCATCGAGCCATGCGCTCCATCCGTCGGCCTCCACGGGCGCAGCGATGGAGGGAAAGCGGAAATGCAGCACCCGGCTCAGGATCGTGGGCAGCAACGCGTAGGGCCGCGTGGTGAGCAGGATCAGCGTGGTGTTGCCCGGCGGCTCCTCGAGCGTCTTGAGAAACGCGTTGGACGACTCGGTGTTCATCCGGTCGGCCTCGTAGAGGATCGCGACCTTCCGCGGCGCGACGGCCGGCGTGACGTAGAGTTTCGGCAGGAACTCGCGCATCGTGCCCGGCTCGGGCGAGTCGGCCTTGCCGATGGGGATGATGCGGGTCTTCCCCTTCGGGCGCAGCGCGAGGTAGTCGGGGTGCTCCTTGACAGGAAACTTCGCGGGCGCGCTCGCGGGATTGAGCAGGCGATCGGCAATTGCATGCGCCACGCCGACGAGCAGGCCGAGGTCTCCGCCGTGAAGGAGCAAACTATGCGAGAGACGCTGCCGCTCGATGGCGCGCTCGAGCACGGACACGGTGGGTGTGCCTTCGAGAGCGGCGGGCCAGGGGAGCGGCGAGGACATGGGGAAATGAAAAGGGCGCGGCCGATGAAG
>JAEYQF010000289.1 GCA_023410155.1 Verrucomicrobiota bacterium
TACAGCGAGTGGGCGACGCGGGAGAGCATCACGGTCGACTGGGGGCGAAACATCGGGACAGCGGAGGGCATGGCGACGGGGTGGGGCGGCGGGCGGGAAAGGTTATTCGTTGCCGTGGAGAACCCACGTGTCCTTCGAGCCGCCGCCTTGGGACGAGTTGACCACGAGGGAGCCCTTGCGCAGCGCGACGCGGGTGAGCCCGCCGGGGGTCACGACGATCTTGTCGCCGTAGAGGATGTAAGGCCGCAGATCGATGTGGCGGCCTTCCAGCTGGCTGTCGCACCACGTCGGGGAACGCGAAAGGCTGATCGGGTCCTGCGCGATGAAGTTGCGCGGGTTGGCCGCGACCATCGCGCGGAATTTGTCGCATTCGGCCTTGGTCGCGGCGGGGCCGATGAGCATGCCGTAGCCGCCGGCCTCGTTGGCGGACTTCACGACGAGTTTGGAGATGTTTTCCAAGATGAACTTCCGGTCCGCCGTCTCGGAGGCGAGGTAGGTGTTCACGTTGGGCAGAAGCGGCTCCTCACCGAGGTAGTATTTGATGATCTTCGGCACGTAGGCGTAGATCACCTTGTCATCAGCTACGCCGGTCCCGATCGCGTTGGCCAGGGCGACGCGGCCCTCGCGGTAGGCGTTGACCAGGCCCGGCACGCCAAGCATCGAGTCGGGCCGGAACACCGACGGATCAAGAAAATCGTCGTCGATGCGCCGATAAATGACATCGACCTGCACCGGGCCCGAGGTGGTGCGCATGTAGACGCGATTATCGCGGACGAATAGATCGCGGCCTTCCACGATGGGGATACCCATCTGACGGGCCAGAAAGCAGTGCTCGAAATAGGCGCTGTTATAGACGCCCGGCGTGAGCAGCACGACATTGGCATGGCCGTCACGGCGCGAGGGAGCGAGATGGAGCAGGGATTTCAGCAGCGCGTCGGCATAGCCCTCCACCTGCCTCACACGATAGCTCTGAAAAAGATGCGGGAACGCCCGGCGCATCGCCGCGCGGTTTTCGATCATGTAGGACGCGCCGGAGGGACAGCGGAGATTATCCTCGAGCACGAGGTAACGGCCCTCGCGATCGCGGATCAGATCGGTGCCGCAGATGTGCACGTAGATCCCCTTGGGCACGTTGAAATTCATGAACTCGCGCCGGAAGTTCTTGGCCCCGAGCACGAGCGAGGCGGGCACGACCTTGTCGTTGAGAATCTTCTGCTCGTGGTAGATGTCGTGCAGGAATAGATTCAACGCCGTGATGCGCTGCGCTAGGCCCGCCTCGATCGCCTTCCATTCGGCGGCGGGGATGATGCGCGGGATCAGGTCGAAGGGGAAAATGCGCTCCGTGCCTTCGTTGTCGCCGTAAACGGTAAACGTCACGCCGCGGCTGAGGAACGCCAGGTCCACCGCCGCGCGGCGTTGCGCGAATTCGGGCTCCGGTAACGTGCTGAGCCGCTCGGCGAGCCGGCGATAATGCGGACGAACCTGGCCTCCGTCTGCGACCATTTCGTCGAAAAAGTCGCCGGCTTCGTAGGTAGGGCTGAGGATGGACACGGGTGGGATGAGCGCGAGCTCCGCCAGTTTAGCAGGAGTCTTGCCAGCGCTCCCTCACGCCGGCCGGAGCGACCGTTCATTTCCGCCACGCCGTGAACGCCGTGCCTGCGAGGATCAACGCCGCGCCCACGAACTCATGCGCATGAAACCGCTCGCCGAAGAAAGCCATCCCACCGGCCGCGATTCCTACCGGCACGAGCATTTGCAGCAGTGAACCTTCGCCAACAGGCAGATCGCGAAACGCCCGCGTCATCGTCAACTGGCCCACGCCGGCCGTCACGCTGGCAAGCAGGAGCACGGCCCACGCGGCACCCGGGATCGGCGCCCACGTCGCGACCGCCGGTCCGCTGCACAAAAGCAAACCATAGACACATTGGGCCGCGAAGATCGTCGACGTGTGCTCGGTCGTGTGCAGTTGCCGGATCGTCACCACCACATACGCCGAGAGGAAGGCGGTGCCCACCGCCACGAGATCGTAAATTCCCGGGCTGGCGGTCGTCGCCACGACATTCGTGAGCAGCGCCAGCCCGGTCAGGGCCGCGATGCTGCCGGTCACGACCGAGCGCCGCAACGGTTCCCGCAAGAACCACGCGGCCATGAGCGCGCCCCAGATCACATACGTATTGCCAATGAAGATCGCCCGGCCGGCACCGAGTTTGATCACGGTCAGATAAGTGAGGTAGGTGCCGAGGCCTCCCACCAGCCCGCGCTCAATCAGCTTTCGGTTCTGCCACAGATGCGTCGGCTGAAATTGACCGTGGTAAACCGCCATGATCATCGCCAGACCCACCACGAACCGCGCGCACGCGATCAGCCAGACGTTGGCCGCTTGCATTTGGCCTAGCGCGCGCACGAGCAGCACGTTGGCGGTAAACGCCGCCACTGACACGAGCATCAAAGCCAGTGCGCGGCGATGGACCTGGGTCGGGACGGACATCGCTCCAGCCCGAGGCATCGCACGCCTCGGGTCAATCCGCCCGCCGGCACAGGCCACGAACTATTCGCGCCTCCGTTGTTCGGCGCGGGCGCCGCCGTTCTCCTCCGACCGGTCTGCTTCACCATTGCCGCCGTTTCGCCCCGCACGATGCTCGTTGCATGACGCTGCTTCGAATCACCCCTTTCGTGCTGCTGGCGTGCGCCCCTGCCGTTGCCCGCGGCGAGACGTTTCTCCGCTGGAATCAGGCGGGCTATGCGCCCGAGCGTCCCAAGGTCGTGCTGGCGATGAGTGAAGAGGATCTCGCAGGCCGGCCATGGACGGTCTCGTCCTCCGGCGGCGAGCTTGTTCTCCGCGGCGAGATCGCCGCCAGCGTCGCGCCCGCGGGCCCGCATACGCCTTTGCCCTTCAATCACGCCATCGATCTCGGGCCGCTGCGCGAACCCGGTCGTTACCAGCTGCAGGTGCCGGGCGGGGTCGCGGCGACGATCCGCATCGCGCGCGACCCGTATCGCGATCTGCGCGAGCTCCCGCTCCTGCACCTGCGCTTCGTGCGCTCCGGATCGCATGAGGCGCGGCTGCGTGCGTATTCACATCCTGGAGACGCCCGAGCGCCCGTGCACGTGCCCGACGGCGATCCGGCCAACGGCAAATGGAAACCCGCCACGCCCGCACGCATGGTCGATGTCTCGGGCGGCTGGTATGACGCCGGCGATCAGATCAAATTCACGCTCAACAACGCCTACACGACCTATCACCTGTTGCTCGCGTATCGATTGAAGCCCGCCGCCTTCGGCCGCTCGCTCGGCCGCAGCGGTTTGCCGGACGTCCTCGACGAGGCGCGGCATGGGCTGGAGTTCCTGACCCGCGTCTTCCCCGATGAGAATACGTTCGTGATCCAGGTCGCCGACGCGACCGATCACAACCAACCCGCGCGTCTCCCCGAAAACGACCCGCTCGATGGGCGGCGCCCGGCGCTTTGCGCGCTCTCGCGCGTGCACATGGCGTCCGCTTCGGCCGCGCTCGCGCTGGGTGCGCGCACCTTTCGCGAAACCGGCCGCGCCGACGATGCCGCGCGCTACGAGGCACAGGCCCGCGCGATCTTCGCGCGTGCCCAAAAACCGGATACGATTCGCAGCGCCTTCGAGCGCGATCAGGTGAACGATTTCTATCACGA
>JAEYQF010000352.1 GCA_023410155.1 Verrucomicrobiota bacterium
GAGCAGTTGCGGCTTGTGCAACAGCCCCGCGCCAATGTTCACGCGCCGCTTCATCCCGCCCGAAAAGCCCTCCAGGCGATCCTTTTGGCGATCCGCCAGGCCAATCAACTCGAAAACTTCATCGACGCGATGATTCAACTGTTTGCCGCGCAAGCCATACAGCTCGCCGAAAAAGCGCAAGTTCTGCCTTGCACTCAATTCGGGATAGAGCGCGATCTCTTGCGGAATATAGCCAATTAGCTGCTTGGCGGCCAGTGGTTGTTTGATGATGGAATAACCGCCAATCGACGCATCGCCTGTCGTGGGGGGAACCAAGCCGCTGATCATGGCGATGGTGGTGGTCTTGCCTGCGCCATTGGGGCCGAGCAGGCCCACGACTTCGCCGGCGCGAATGGAAAGCGACACGCCGTCCACAACCGTGCGAGCCCCGAAGGTCTTCACGAGACCCTCGGTGGTGATTTCGGAGCCGGCCGGGGCGTCGCTCATTTGGCGTTCGCGTTGGGAGTGTTGTCGGACTTGGTGCGGTCGAAGCCGAGGTCGCGAATCGGGGGGCCGGTGAGGCGCGGCTTCTCAACCAGCACGCGCTCTTCGCCGCGCAGCAGGGTGATGCGTTCTCCGGCGCTGACGAAGTCGGTTGCGCGGTCCACGACCACTGGGTCCTGGGTGAGCACCACTTTCTCCTCGCGCGGAAAAACCTCGGCGCGTCCGCAGGTGGCGCCGCGGGTGCCCTGCGTGATTTTCACCGTGCCGGTGGCGAGCAGGTATTTGAATTTCTCCAGCGTGGGCACGGCGCCCGAATCTTCGCCGATGCGCGTCGCGATAAGTTCGAGCCGATCGCAGGTCATGCTCATGTTGGTGCCGGTGAGGGTGACGTTCCCCGTGCAGATCGCGCGGGTCTCATCGCCTTCGCTCCACATGTCCATGTGGTCGCAGGTGAGTGTGGTGGGCACGGGCGGCACTTCGGCCGCGAGCGTTCCAGCCGCCAGAGCGGCGGCGCAGCAGAGGAGAAATCGGAGCAGGTTCATCGCAAAAGATCCTTCATTTCGGCTTGGAAGACCACACGCACATCGCCGTCGAGCGACACGCGGTTGTTCTCGTGTTCGTAACGCCAGCGCGTGCCGCTTGCTTCGACGTCGTCGCGGATGAGCCTGACGGATTTCTCGCCGTGAGCCACTTTCTCGTCGGGTAGAAAGGTCGCTTCCGGGCTGAGGAGGATCGTTTCCACCTTGGCCTCAGCGTCCCCGGTGAAGAGGGTCAAGTTGAGCTCATTGACGCGAAACTCGCGTTGCGAAATGACGCGGGCCTCGCTCCCCCGCGCGTGCATCGAGCGGTGCCCTTCCTTGGTAAAGACCGGCAGCACCCAATTCCTGGCCGGCGCAGTGATCTCCACCGCCGAGGCCGAGCCGAGGAGGGCGAGCGCAAGCAGGATGAGGGTGCGGCGTTTCATCTCGGGAGGTTCACGGCCGTGCGCGCAGGATGTGTTCGCAGACTTCGCGGACTGCGCCGCGGCCGGCGGCACGTTGCGTGATGTAGTCTGCAGCCTCCAGCGCGGCGGGCATCGCATCTGGCACGCTGATGCCGATGGCGGCCCACTTGATCGCAGCGGCATCGATCTCGTCATCTCCCATGTAGGCACAATGTTCGGGGCCGAGGCCGAGCTGTGACGCGAGCTCCTGGAGGGCGAGAATCTTGTCCGTGCGGCCTTGCACGACGTGGGGGATTTTCAGCTCCTCCGCGCGGGCTGCCGTTGCCCCAGAGGGACGGCCGCTGATCCACGCGACGATCACGCCCGCTTTCTCGAGCCGTTTGAGCCCCATGCCGTCAAGGATGGAGAAGCCTTTCGTCTCGGAACCGTCCGAGCAGATTTGCACCGTGCCGTCGGTCAGCACGCCGTCCACATCCATCGCGAAGAGGCGGATGGCGGACCAGGGGAGAGGAGACGAGGCGCTCATGAGAGGCGGTTTGTTCAACCCATCCAAGCCGTGATCTGCTCGATCACTTTGTCGCGGTTGGGCCGGAAAGTCTGCTCGAGCTCCGGTGCGAACGGCACGGGAACATCCAGTGAGGCGAGGCGGAGCGGCGCCGCCTTGAGCGGGAAGATTTTCTCGGTCAGTCGGGACACGAGCTCCGCGCCGAAGCCGTGGGTGCGTCGACCTTCGTGCAACACGATCAGGCGGCCGGTGCGGGCGAGCGACGCTTCGATCGCCTCCAGTTTCAGCGGCGCGAGTCCGCGCAGGTCGAACAGGTCGAAGCTCTGCTCGTATTCCGCGGCGAGATAATCGCACACCTCAGTCGCCACGTGCGTCATATCGCCATAGGTGACGAAGGTCGCGTAGTCGCCTTCGCGCAGCCGCTTCGGCTGCCACACATCGCGGTAATCGGGGTTCCACGTCACGGTTCCCTTCACCTTGCGATAAAGTCCCTTGTGCTCGAAGAGGATGACCGGGTTGTTATCCTCGTAGGCGGCGAGCACCGCGTCGAAGGCGTCCTGCGGCGTGCTCGGGTAGAGCGCCTTGATCCCGGGGATCGCGAGGAATACCGATTCCAGCTCCTGCGAGTGAAACGAGCCGAGCGTGAGCCCACCGCCGCACGGGAAACGCAGCACGAGCGGGCACGCCGCGCCGGAGCGGAAGTGAAACGTCGCGGCGTTCTGCGTGATCTGCGTCATCGCCTCGGTCGAGAAATCCGCGAATTGAAACTCCTCGATCGGTCGGTGGCCGTTGACCGCCATCCCGATCGCGTAGCCGGTGCACGCGCTCTCCGCGAGCGGTGTATTGAAAACGCGGGGACGCCCGAAGTCCTTCAACAGCCCTTCGGTGACTTTGAACGCACCTCCGTAGACCCCGATGTCCTGGCCGAGGATCAACGACTCGGGACGCTCCGCGAGCACCTTGCGCAGCCCGGCGTTGATGGCCTGCGCGAAGTTCAGCGCGTAGTCCGCTGGAGCCTTGGGCTTCCAGTGAAACGGCTCCGACGGCGCGGCGAAGACATCGCGCTCCATCGTTTCGCGATCGCCCGCGGGCCGCGGGACCGCGAGCGAGACTTTGATCGAGTCCTCGACGAAATCCGCGATCTCGCGGTCGATTCGCTCAACTGCCTCACCGTGGCCGGCGGCCACGAGCTCGCTGCGATATTTCGGCAGCGGATCGAGTTTGAAAAACAAGTCGCTTTCGCCCGCCTGCAGGTAATCGCAGGTGTCGTAGGCGGCGTGGCCGCGCAGGCGCAGGGTATGCGCTTCGACCAGCATCGGACGCGAGGTCGTGCGGACTTTGTCCATCGCCGCAGAGAGAGCGCGCGCGGTGCCCAGGACGTCCTGCGTGCAATCGATCGCCAGGCCTTCCATCTGATAGCCCGCGGCGCGCTTCCACAATTCCGTGCCCGGAGCGAACTGTTCGCACATCGGCGTCGTGTAGGCGTAGCGGTTATTCTCGATCACGAAAAGGATCGGGAGCGAAAGCAGCGATGCCAGGTTCATCGACTCATGCACATCGCCCGTGCTCGAAGACCCGTCGCCGAAGAAGGTGATGCCGATCGCGGGCCGGCCCAGCCGGCGTTGCGAATCTGTCGCGCCGAGCACCGGCCCGAGCATCGCGCCCAGATGACTGATCATCGGCAGCGAGCGGTTCTTCGGGTCGCCGCGGTGGATGTTGCCCTCACGCGCGAGAGTGGGGCTGCCACTGTTCGCGAAATACTGGTTGAGATGCGTGCAGAGGTGGTTGCTCCAAATGAGGTGCCCGCCGAAGTCGCGGTGGGTGAAGCACGTCACGTCCACGGATTTGTCCGCCAGCAGCGCGAGCGGCACGATCAGGCCCTCGTTGCCCTGACCGCCCGTCAGCGTGCCTTTCATCAAACCCTGCCGGAAAAGATCCAGGTTCCGGTTGTCGCCCGTCCGCGCGAGTTGCATCCACGCGTAGATGCGCAGCAACGTGTCGGCGGAGGGATTCTCGAGGTCGCTGGCGCGCAGGTCGCGCGACGACAGGACGGCGGGAGGAGGAGGAAAAGCCATGAACAAACGCAAACGGTGAAGGGCCCATCGGGCGCGGGCAAGCGAGAGATTTCCGCGCTTTGTGCCCTGCTCCAGTTCGAACGACAACGTCAACTATTGGTTGACGTTGTCTTTTTCTTGGTGCGGGGAAAGCGGAGGGGCGTGATCACAGGTCCTGTGTTTCGCCGGCGGCGAACACGCGGGTGGGGTGGCCTGACTCTGTAGCGGCGGCAGCGAAGGCGTGGGGATCCACCTGGATGCGGGGATGCGTGTTGTAGTGCATCGGCAACGCGAGCCGCGGGTTCAGCAACCTGAGCGCGTCGAGCGCGTCGGCCGGCCCCATCGTGTAACAATCGCCGATTGGGATCAGCGCGACATCGAGACCGCGTCGGCCGATCAGTTTCATGTCCGAAAAAAGCGCGGTGTCTCCCGCGTGGTAGATCGCCCGGCCTCCCGCGCGCACGACGAAGCCGGCGGCCACGCCCATCGCGCGGTTTTCGCCGTTGGGCAATTCCAGCGCGGAGCTGTGCACCGCGGGTGTCATTTCGATGCGGCCCCACGGTAGGTTGATCCCACCTCCCGGCATGAGGCCGATCGTGGTCGCTCCCTGTGCACCGAAGTGCTCGGCCAGTTCATACGGAGCCACGATCGTGGCCCCGTGCTGCCGAGCCAGGTCCATCGCATTCAGGATGTGATCCTCGTGGGCGTGCGAGCACAGCACATAGTCGCAGGGCACGTCGCGCGGGTCCACCGCTCCGTGGGGATTCGCGCTCAGATACGGGTCGAATACCAGTCGCTGTCCCGCGAGTTCCAATCGAAAGGCCGCGTGCCCGAAATACGTAAGTCGCATGCGCTCGTGTTCCCGTTCAGCTGGCCGCGGCAAACCACCGCTGCGCGCCGGCGATGTCGTCGCGAGAGAGGCCGTGTCCGCCGGCGGTGACCTGCGCGTCGACTGCGGCGCCGCCGGCGCGCAGATGCGCCGCCAATCGCCGGGGGTGATCGGGAGGGACCAGCGGGTCGTCTCCGCCGCTCGATATGAAAATACGTTTCCCCGCCAGCGAACCTGGCGCGGGTGCCTGATCGATCACCACCATCGGGCGAAACAAAACCGCCTGTCCGAGCACGACCGGGCGGATTTGCAGGAGTGTCGCCGCGATGTTGGCGCCATTGGAAAACCCCACTGCCGTCAGCCGCGCTGCATCCAAGCCGTAGCGCGCGCACGCCGCGGCGACGAAATCCGCCAGTTCGTGCGTTCGCCGCGCCACCTCCGCGGGATCGAACACCCCCTCCGCCAGACGCGCGAAGAACCGCGCTGCCCCGCGCTCAGTCACCTTTCCTAGCGGACTGAGGAGCGTGGAACCGGGAGAGAGCGCACGGCCGAGCGGCAATAAATCGTGCTCGGTGCCGCCGGTGCCGTGCAACAGCAGCAACGGCGGAGCATCGGTCTGCGTGCCCGGTTCGAAAACGTGCTGGAAGCCCAGATCGTTCATGCGGCCGCAATGGTGGCTCGTTTTGGGCCCGGCGCAAATCCGAGCCCGGCCGATCGCGCGCCGCGGCCGCTCAGGCGTCGATCTTGTTGATGCGAGTGAGATGCCGCCCGCCCTCGAACTCCGTCGCGAGCCACACGCGCACGATCTTGAAAGCTTCTTCCACCGTGATGGTGCGCTCGCCGAGCGAGAGGCAATTGCCGTCGTTATGGGACCGGTTCCAGATCGCGACCTGCTCGTTCCAGCAGAGTCCACAGCGCACACCCTTCACGCGGTTGGCGACGATCGCCTCACCGTTGCCCGACCCACCAAGCACGATGCCGCGCTCGACCTCGCCCCGGGCGACCGCCTCGGCCACCGGACGGATGAAATCCGGATAATCGCACGCCGCGTTCGAGTGCGTGCCCATGTCGCGCACCGTATGCCCCTCCTGCAGCAACATGGTCTTGATGGCTTCCTTGTAATTGAAGCCGGCATGATCGGAGCCGATGGCGATGGTGAATTTCTTGGACATGAGACGAGGTAAATTCGGGCGCAACCGCGTGCGGTCGCGGGTGTCGTTATCCGCACCCGAAACTGCCCCAGCAAACAAAATTCCCCGTCATGAAAACTCCTCTCCTTTCCGCTCTCGCTCTCGCCCTCGTGCTCGCCGCCGGTTGCGCCTCCACAGATTCGCGCATCAAGAAGAACCAGGCGCTTTTCGATTCCTATCCCTCCGACGTTCAGCAACAGATCCGCACCGGCGACATCCGCGTGGGCTTCACACCCGACATGGTCCGCATGTCGCTCGGCGATCCCGCGCGGACCTACACCCGCACGACGGCCCAAGGCTCGGCTGAGGTCTGGTCTTACGACGATGACAAGCCCGCCATCTCGCTGGGCCTCGGTGTCGGCAGCATGCGCGGCGGCACAGGCGTTGGCGGCGGCGTGGTCGTCGGCGGAGATCGTTTCCGCGACGACGAGCGGATGCGCGTTGTCTTCGAAGGCGGCAAAGTCAGCTCCGTCGAACGCAACACGAGCAAGCGCTGAGCGACGTCCTACCGCCGCCCGGATTTGGCCGAGTCGATCCGCATTGTGGCGCGACTCGGTCCGCATCTTGTCCCGACCCGATCCGCACCTCGGCGCGGCCCGGTCCGCACTTAGTCCCGACTCGAGCCGCACTCAGGCGCGAATCACGGCGGCAAGAAATGACTCGGCGTCGCCCAGGTCGGCGAAGACAGCGGTCGGGCTGCACGCGCGCAGTTCTTCGACCGTGTGGCGGCCCGTGGCGACGGCGATCGTGTTCGCGCCGATGATCTTCCCGCAGGCGATGTCATGAGGGGTGTCGCCGATGATGAAAGTCTGCTCGGCCGTAAACGCGTGGCCGTGGTGCTCGATGGCGCGGCGAAGCGCATGCGGTCCGAGTTCGTCGCGCAGTTCAGCGTCGTCGCCAAACGCGCCGAACGGGAAGTGGGCCCAGAGTCCGTGATGAGTGAGTTTCAGCTCGGCACCCCGGCGGAGGTTGCCGGTGAGTAGCCCTTGCGCGATGCGGCCGTGGGTCTGCAGCCGCGTCACCAGTTCGCGGACGCCGCGAAGCGTGGCCGCGCCTGCGCAGGGCAGTTCGTGCGGGAGGGCCCGCAGGTAGGCATCGAGCAGCCGCGTAATCGCGGCGTCGGAAGCGGGCAGGCCGAACTTCTCGAATATCCTGCGGGCGATCCAGCGATCGGTGCGGCCGGCCATCTCGACGTCCGCGAGCGAGGCATCCAGTCCGAACTCGGCGTGAAGTGCGATCCGCAGGGCCCGTTCACCGGCCCCGCCCGAAACGATGAGCGTGCCGTCGATATCCCAGAGAAGAAGCGCGTGCATGAAAAGAGACGGACGACACCGGGCGCGTCGGGGCCCGGCAAGTTTCTTCCTTCCTTGCGGAACCTGAAATAGAGGCGAGCGTTCTCACCAGGCCCGGTTTCCCACCCCTTATGAAAAAAATCCTCTTCTATCTCGGATTGGCTGGCGCGCTGGTCGTGAT
>JAEYQF010000141.1 GCA_023410155.1 Verrucomicrobiota bacterium
GCCCTGACCACCGCGCCGTCTTCGGCAAGCTCGCCCTCGAGCACCACCCGCTCTTTCAGCCGCAGGGGCGCGGATTGACTGCTTGGTATCAGAGTTTGGGATACAACGATGCGTCCGTCGGCGGCGATTCGATATTCCTGTTCGAGCTCCGCCGCCGGGGCGACCCACCGAACGCGCAGCTTCCAGAAGTGAGGCCCGGCCCCCCACTCCAGGTGCGCCGGGATCTCGCCCGGCAGGCGACCAACTGCGCCGGGGCCGAGGCTCAGCTCGACCGCAGGCCGCAGACCCTCGGTGTGGAGAGCGCCGGCTCGCAGCAGTGCCCCGGCCAGGCGTCCTGACTTTCTGAATACAACGTCGCCGCCTTCCGTTCGAGCGATGAGTTCGTCTTCGCGCTCAATCCAACGCCGCAGGCTGGCTCCGGGCCCTCCGCGACGGGCCAGCGTGAACGTCTGCCGCTCCCAGGGGGCGAGATCCGCCGCGAACCAGAGATGCACGCGACTCACGCCACCGTCCGGCGCCCGCCGCACGTCGTCCGCCTGCAATGGACGCGGAGAGCCGTGGGCATCGATGATCGTAAGTTCGGCCGGATCGTGACACTCTCCTGCAGAGAAGAACACCGGCACGCGGACCAGCTCACCGCGCCTCGCGACGCCGGTTCGCTCCTCGATCACCAGGGTGCGCAGTCGGTCTGCCGATGCCGGCTCGGGAGCGATCCGCGCCACGTAGGGTGCCCCTGGCGCGGAGAACACATCACCCGCTGCACGGAGCGAAAAGGATCCCAACAGGACGACACACAGGATGCGGGAGACGAGCAACATAACCAGCTCCGACTCAGCGTTGCCACCGGAGTTCCTCGGCGGGTGTTGATGCTTTCCCCGATGTGGCGATCGGGGGGGAAAAGGCCACTAACACCTTGAGGCATTGAGGCCTCTGAAAAAGCTTTTTAGCAAGATCCCCGCGGTTGGGGGTCGATAACACATATAACAATCACAATGCACTCAAGACTCGCTAGGGTTCTTTCGGTGGCGGCCGCCGGGCTCGCTCTGACGTGCTCGGTCGCACAAGCTCAGCTCGAGCTGAGCGGCCGCACGATGGGCTGGTTCACGGACTTCGGCCAAGCCAACACCACCGTTGTCAACGCTGCTGACGGCAGCTCGGCTTGGTTCGCCACGGGCATTCCTTACATGGATTCGACGCAGAGCTCGATCCTGTTCGAAGGCCAGTCGTTCAGCAATGTCGGTTCTGGTGAGCCGATTCACGTCGGTCTCTTCACCATCACCAATGGTATCACGCTCCTCGGTTCCGCCGCGGCGGAAGCCGAATTCCAACTCGGCCTCGAGCTCACCTCCCCGGTGTCTGACAACCTGTGGCTGAGCACGCTGACCTTCTCCATCGACAACACCCCCAACGGTGGCGTCGTGAGCGAGGGCGGCGGCGTTCCGGATTCCTTCGGCGTGACCTTCGAGCAACCGGCTCCGCTCCAGATCGGCAATACCTGGGTCCAGTTCTCGATCGTTTACGATCCTCTGGAGACGGCGGTTCCCGAGGGTGAGTCGGTCGTCCGTGGCGACATCTACGTCACGTTCACCCCGATCCCCGAGCCCTCCACCTATGCCATGGGCGGCGCACTGCTGCTCGTCGGCGTCGTGGCCTACCGTCGCTTCCGCAAGTCCCCCGGCACTGCCGCGGCGGCTTGATCGGTCGCAACGAGCTCACAGATCCTTTTGCGAGGCTCCCGCGTTTGCGGGAGCCTTTTTTTTGTCCGCACCGCTCGGCGTCCGCGGTGTCGGTGCGCGACAGCCAGATGCCCAACTTCCTGTATATCGTTGATCCTGACCAGAGTCGACGCGCCAGCTTCGTCGCTCGGGCGCGGGCCGAGCTGGCATTCCTGCCGCAGCTTGAAATCTCCGTCAGCCCCACCGCGCGCGCCGACTTCCTCGCGGCGGTCGCTCCGGGCGCCCCGCTCAGTCACCACTTTTCGGATACAGGTGCGCTCCACCTGCTCGGCGACGCGCTGACGCCCGACAATCGCCTGGCCGTCGATGCGCGCGCGCTCGCCAGCGCGTCCGGGCCCGATTTCGACGCACCCGCCACCTGCAACGGCTACTACGTCGCCGCTCGTTACGACACGCTGCTCGGCCACCGGATCGAAGCCGACGTGCTCGGCCTCTTTCCGGTTTACTACTGGTGGAGCGGCGAGGTTCTGCTGGTCGGCAGCAGCCCGGCGTGTTTCCGACATCACCCGCTGTTTCGGTGGGGTTTCGATCTGCACGCTGCTGCCGCCTTGCTGCTCACCAGCGGACTGGTCGATGGCCGCACGCTGGTGCCCGGCGTGCGGCGTCTCGCGCGCGATCACGTGCTGCTGTTCCGCCCCGGTGAAGGCGCACGCGAGCTCCCCCCTCCGCCGCTTCCTGCCACGACCGCGGCGCCCGAGATTCGCGACGTGGTTGCCGAAGTCCATGCCCGCCACTCCCGCTTCATCGCCGCTTCCCTCGCCCGCAGCCGACGCCCGGGCAACCTCCTCTCAGGCGGCCTCGATTCGCGTATCCTCGCTGGCATTACCGCCGAGCTGGAGATCCAGCCCCACTGCCTGACGTTTGGGCGCACGAGCGACATGGATGCGATCTGCGCCGCCGGCGTGGCGCGCACCCTCGATCTGCCGCTCACGCGTCTCGACGTGGACTTCGCCCGCTATCCACAACACGCCGAGGCCAGCGTCGCGTGGGAACAGTTGAGCGGCGGCCTCTATTCCATCCCGATCGGCTGGAACCTCGCCCACACGCCCCGCGACTTCGAGATCGATCGGATCGTTTGCGGACTCACTCTCGACGCAGTCGTCGGCGGAGCGAAGGCCGTCGCGTCCACCGATTCCGGAGCCCGCTTTGACCAACTCCGCATCGGCACGCTCGGATTTGACACGGCCGAACTCGAACAACTCATCCGCGATCCGGCGCTGAAAGCCGCCTGCGCCGACATCCGGGCCCGCGTTGTCGACAACTACTTACGGTCGGGCGTCACCGATCACGAGCGCACCTGGTGGACCAATCTTTTGCATCGGCAGCGCTTCCCGGTCGGCAACTGCGCCTGGCGCTACGCCGCCTACGCGTGGCCGGTCCTGCCCGCGCTCGATCGCAGCCTCGTGGCCCTCATGGCCTCGCTGCCTCCCGAACTCACCGCGAAACGACGCGTTCAGAGCGGACTGCTCACCACCCGCTTCCCCGAACTGGCCGCGCTGGAGCTGGACCGAAACTACTTCGACACCCGACCGCTCATCGGAGACCGAAACCTCATCCAGAAGATCACCCGCCGCGCCACCAAGCTCAGCCGGATCGTCCAGATGCACCTCGGTCGCGAAACGCGGTTCTACGTGCGCACCATGGATTTCAACTCTCCCGGCTGGCGAGCCATCCGCACCTCGGCCGAGCCGCATCGGCAGGACGTTGCGGGCCTCTTCCACGCCGCCGCTCTCGACCGGATCCTCCCCGCCCCGAACCGCCGGGCTCGGCGGCGGTCTGATCCCATCATCCACTCCACTCCGCTCAAGAACACCGTCGGTCTGCTCCGTTGGTTCGGCCGCTATTCCTAGACGTCTGATGTCCTCGCTTAAACTTCCTCTCGCTGTCGTCATCCCGATCCTCAACGAGGCGTCCAACCTCCCCCGCTGCCTCGCCTCCGTCGCTTGGGCCGATCAGATCTTTGTCGTCGATTCGGGCAGCACCGACGGGTCCATCGCGATCGCCGAACGCCACGGCGCCGAGGTCGTGCAATTCAAGTTCAACGGCATCTGGCCCAAGAAAAAGAACTGGGCGCTCGAAAACCTCCCCTTCCGCCACGAGTGGGTGCTCATCATCGACGCCGACGAAGTCATGCCGCCCTCCACCCGTGGCGAACTCGCCGATCTCCTCGTGCACGACGGGCGCGGCTGCACCGGCTTCTGGATCAACCGGCGCTTCATGTTCATGGGGAAATGGCTCCGCCACTCCTACTACCCCAACTGGAATCTCCGGCTCTTCAAGCACCGCCTCGGCCGCTACGAGCGGCTCGTCCAGGGCGCCACCGGCAGCGGGGACAACGAAGTGCACGAACACATCATCGTGCAGGGCCAGACCGGCCGGCTTCGCGCCGAGATGGATCACTACGCCTTTCCCTCCATCGCCACCTTCGTCGAGAAACACAACCGCTACTCCAATTGGGAAGCCCAGCTCGCGGTCGAAGACGGACTCGGCCGCACCGAAGCGTCGACCGCGCTGCAATCGCGCGCCGTGCGCTTCCGCCGCTGGGTGAAAAGCGTCGCCCGCCGCCTTCCGTTCCGCCCGACGTTGCGCTTCGTTTACGTCTACTTCTTCCAACTCGGATTTCTCGACGGCCGGGAAGGCTTCATCTTCGCACGCCTGCACGCCTTCTACGAATTTCTCGCCGTCTCGAAGACGGTCGAACTGCGCAAGCAGCAGGAGACCACCGAGTCTCCCGCCCCGGGCAACCGCGCCGCGGCGTCGAGTTGAGGTCTCCACTCGTCCGCGCATCCGACTTCCGGATACGCTCCGGTCCAGGCGTGACTCGCGCCGGACCAAGGCTCGACTCGTGCCGCACTCTGGCGTGATCCGTGCCGGATCCACGCTCGACTCGTGCCGCACTGGGTCGCGACCCGGTCTGCACTAAGTCCCGACCCGGGACGGATCCGCCGGCGGAGTCACGAGCCCCCGCCGGCAAATCTGTTCAGAGCGCTGACAACGTGGTGCTGTCGCGCTCGGCGAGCTTGCGTCGCAACGTCGCAGCCAGGCCCTCTTCTTCCGGCAACGCGTCCTGCGCTTCATAGTTCTTGAGGCGCTGCGATGCATCCGCGGCCCGCTGGAGATCCGCGAGAATCATGGCCTCCAGGAGCGCGCGCGGTGCCACGCCGTCCGGGCCCGCGGTGGCGTCATCCAGCAGATCCCAGGCGGCGTCGAACTGACGTTGTTTCCAGAGGGCGAAAGCATAGATCGCGCGATTACCCGGCGCCTCCGGCGCGGTTTGATACGCTTTCTGGGCAGCGACGTAGGCGCGCGTGAGGTTCAGGTTGCAGAGCATGCTGTAGTAGGCGAAGCGGCTCCACTGATCCGGGGTGCCGGGCTGCGACTGGAGGTGCGTCGAGAGCACGCGCGCCATGTCGGCAGTGCGGCCCGCCGCCCGATAATACTCGAGCAGTTCGGCAAGCGTGTCCGTGTCCGCGGACTGGCGGGCAAAGCGTCGGTCGATGGCTTCGAAATACTCGTCGCGCCAGTCCCAAGTCTGGGCGAGCGTGGTGAGCGCCGAGAGTTTCGCGATATCGCCGCCGGCGGTCGCGAGCGCGGCGCGCCAAGCGTTCTTGGCCGACGACAGGTCGCCATCGTGACGGCCCACATACGCGAGCAGCGCGAGCCGCAGGTGTTCCTGGGCGCCGCCCCACGCACCGGAGCGAAGCGATTGGCCCAGGCCGGCGACATCGCCCGCCGCAAAGAATGTGTCGGCCGCGAGCACTTTGGGATTCTCGAGATCCACCGCTTCGGCGGGCAACAACGCGATCCAGCCGCTGCGGCCTTGCGCTTCGTTGTCCGCGCGCTGCTCGCTGAGCAGGCGGCCGGCGCCGGCCGCGGTGTTCGCACGGGCGACTTCGGTGAGTGCGGCGCGGGCCAGCGCTCGTTCCTCCGGGAGCAAACGGCGCTGCGGAATGCCCGCGATCATATCCTGCACCGACTCCGCTTGACCGGCGCCAGCGCGGAGCCGCGCGCGCAGCACCGCGCGCTCAGGCTGGGCGAGGGCCACGGGGCCGATGCTCTCCAGCACCTCCAGACCGTCCGCAGGTTTGCCCTGGCGCAGCAGAGCCAGCGCCTGCGTCGTGGCGAAGAACGGGTTCTTGGGATCTTGCGCGTAGAGTTCCCGCGCGATCGCGTAGGCTCGCGTAAGATTGGAGCCGAGCAGAAGGCTGGTGTAGGCGAGATTGTTTCGGGCCTGCAGATTGTCGGGATCGGACTCGAGCAGCTTGGCGAACAGGCGGTTGAGGTTGCTCGTGTTACCCTGCAGGCGTTCCCACGCGACGAGCTGGTCGCGCACGGATTCGTTTTGCGGGAGCAGGTGGAAAACCTTCCACAGCAACTCGGCGGCCTGATCGTTCCAGCCCCATTGCGACGCGCGCGCGACGAGATCGGCGAGCTTGGGGAGTTTGTTGCCGGCTTTGAGCGCGGCAAATTTCCACGCATCCTGCGCCTCCACGGGCCGGCCGGTCGCGCGGGCAACGTAGGAAAGATAAGCCTGCCGACGATAATCGTCCTCGCCCCAGTCGGTGCGTTCGAGGAGAGCGCGCAGCGAGGACCAGTCGGCGGCCGCGAGCAGGATGTCGGTCATGGCGTGAGCGACCGAGGGCGACTTTTGAGTCTCGTCAGGGAGCGCGCGATACCAGTCGCGGGCCTCGGAGAGTTGTCCGCGCGCGAGTTCACGTCGCAGCCACGCCGCGGCGCCCTGTTCCTCACGGGCGAAACGTGTCGTGAGCGCCTCGCGGTAAGCGGCGAGACGAGGCGACTCCGCCAGTTCGTAGGCTTCGAGCACGCGCAGTGATTGCGCTGCATCAATGTCCTCGCGCTCGAGTTGCTCGCCGAAGCGCGCGGCGGCGGCGGCATCTTTACGCGCGACGGCATCATCGACGAGAAGGGTGAGTGCGCGCACGCGCAGCCGGGGGTCTTCCGCGATGCCGGCAATGCGGCGGCGCAGCTCGAGATTGGGCCGTGCGACATCGTCGCGGAATTCGGCTTCCGCAAGGGCAAGCTGCGCCTCGGGATCATCGGGGCGAAGTTGCGCGAGCGAATAGAGATGAACCTTGGCGGCGACGGAGCGATTTGCGCGCTGCAGCGCCTCGGCGGCAACTTGGTGAAACTCCGCACTGTCCCGCGCTTCCTCGCCCGCGCCTTCGACGGCTTCCACGGCGTGACGCATGTAGCCATGGTGCATCGCGAGCTGGATGAAAGCGATGCGGTCGGGGAGTTTCTTGCCGTATTTGACGACGTGATCGAGGTAGTAAACGGCTTCCGGCGACTCCTTGGCCTCGGCGATTCGGTAGGCGAGTCGCCACGTCTCGAGGTTGCGCTGGTTCTTCTTGAGGTTCTTACGGGCGGTCAGCAGCGCATCGGTGTAGTTGCCTTGGGCGAGGAACTCCTCGGCCATGCGGTTGAGCCGCGCCTCACGCCAGCTCCGCACCGCCGGCCAAGCCAGGTATCGCGCCGTGAAATAGCCGCCGACAACCACCGCCACCAGGGTAATCCAGATGACGATGATGCGCGTGCGCCGGTCAGCAGGGAGTAGTTTGATCATGGGGAAACTTGAAAGGCCAGATTGGGTGTATCCGCGTGGATCATACGCCCGAGCATGCGTTCGAGGTCGGCCTCGGCCTGCTCCGGACTGTGCGGGCCGGCGATGGCGACGCCGATGACGCGCTGGCCGAGATTGCGTTCGCCGCGGGCGACGGACTGGAGCCGCTCGCTGGACTTCGCCTGCCGATACGCGATCAGACTCTCGGGTGAGGGCACGTCCTCCAGGATCGCGTGATAGACGTAAACCTCGGTGCCGCCTCGATCGAAGAGGTAAGTCCGGAACGGAATGGTGAGGCCGCCGACCTGACAGATCAGCGTGCCCGTCTCGGCCACGAGCTTCAGACCGGTAGCCGGCAAACACACGGTGGGATAATGGCTGCCCGAGAGGATTTTCGAGACGCGGCCGGGATACCAGCGCAGGTAGTAAGCCTGCCATTGATTCCCTTCGGTGCCGGTCCACGCGGCAGAGGTGGCCTCGTTGTATTTGAGCAAAGCCTGGGCGCGTTCGGAAAACTCGGTGCGGCGGAAGCCTTCCGCCTCCTCCGGCCACGCCATGTCCCAGGCGATGGGCGCGGGCATTTGGCGCTCGTGTGAGCGATACCACGCCTCGGTGGCGGCCTCACTGACACCGAGCCAGGCGACTCCACCCAAGGCGAGCCAGAGGGGAAACGGTGCGCGCGCGGCGGGATTGCGCAGAGGAGCTGCGGCGGCGGCGGGCTTACGGCGGCGTTTCTGAAAGAGTTCAGCGAGGGCCCAGAGAGCCGCGAGACACGCGAACATCACTGCGAGCCCGACCGTATCGTGCCACTTCTCCGCGAGTGCGTCGCCGCCGACAGCGGTGAGGTGCGCGAGCAAATAGGTGCGGGCGAGATTAAGGATGAAAGCGACTCCGAAGGATGACAGGAGCAGACCGGCCCGTCCGATCCACCCGAGGCGATAAAACTCTCCGAAGAAGAGCGACATCATGAACGCCGTCTGGAGTGAACGAATGCCGCTGCACGCTTCCTGCACGTCGACCCACGCATCGCCGATCTGCACGAGGTTGCCGTGCGCCAAAGCCGGCTGGCCAAACAGCGTGAGAAGCTCCGCGCACGCGCTGGCATTTACCTTCATCAGGCTTTGCGTGAAAAACTCCTCCATCCACACCGGCCATGGCAGCGCGGTGTAACAGAACACCACCGGAAACGCGAAATAGAGCACGTAGCGCAACCCCCCGATCGCACCCGCGCCACAGAGTGTGAGGCCGAGCGCGACCGCGGTCATATACCAGTTGATTTTCACCCAGTCCGGATTGGCCTCCTGGATCACACGAATCGGCAGATACGCGAGCAGGAGCACGACCGGGATCGTCCACCAGAACCAGGTAAGACTTCGCGCCGGCTCTGGCCGTGACCGCCAGCGCTCCCACATCAGGTAGGCCGCCAGCACGGGCACGGCCCAACCGTAGGAATAGGTTGGATTCACCGTCCACTCGAGCCGCTGCTGATTGAAGACCAGCAGCCAGCAGCCGACCACGAGCAAGGCACTTGCCCACCACCTCGAACGCGAGCTCGGTGGCGACACAGGCGCTTGCAGGGGAATGGAGACGGTGGGACGCGCGGATTCAGTCAACATGGTGGGGTAAAGCGGGATGGACCCGTCACGAGCGCACTGGTGCGCGGTCGCTCTCAAACTCGACTTCCGGGCCGCCCTTATCGCCGCGGGCGATCTCCGCGAGCCGACGCCGGAACCCGGGCAGCACGTGCCGCGGATGAAACTGATCCACCCAAGTCGTGCGCGCCTTGAGCTCTCCCAAAACGGTGGCATCCGCGCTCGCACGCTGCAGGTTCAACGCGAGGTCAGCGGGATGTCCGGGCCGGGAGTTGAGGCCGAAGCCGCCCTCAGCCACTGCCTTGGCGAGTTCACTATCGTCATCGGCGACAGTCACAACCGGCAATCGGCTGCGAAGCACCGTGAGCAACTTGCTGGGGAAAAAACAACCGCCGGTGCCCGCCGCCTGGGTGATGAGTCCCACATCGGCCTCGCTCAACATTGCCGCGTAATCGGCATCATCGAGCAAAGGGAGCATCTTCAGATTCGGCAGCGCACGTTCGGCGATCTGCCGCTCGAGCGTTTCGCGTGCAGCGCCAGCCCCGACGATAAGGA
>JAEYQF010000152.1 GCA_023410155.1 Verrucomicrobiota bacterium
GGGGGGCGGGCCCCCGGGCCCCCGCCTTGTTTTTGGATTTTGCCAAGCGTTCTGTATCCAACTCACACTCCGCCTACATGCGCGTCCTGATCGTTGACGACGAACCCGGAATTCGGAAAACCACCCGAATCGCGGTCGAGACTGCCGGACACTCCGGCACCGAAGCCCCTAATGGCCTGCGGGCCCTGAAGACGCTGGAGGAGGAGGCTTTCGACGCCTGTTTTCTCGACGTCAAGCTCGGCTCCGACGACGGGCTCGACGTCTTGCAGAAGCTGCTGAAGGTGCAGCCCTCCCTCCCGATCGTGATGTTCACGGCCTACGCGAACATCGCGACCGCGGTCGAGGCGATGCGCCGCGGAGCGTTCGATTTTATCCCCAAGCCGTTCACGCCGGATCAGATCCGCGCGGTGCTCGCGAAGATTGAGAAAACCCGCGTGCTCGAGACGCGCGTCCGATCGTTGGAGAACCAGCTGGCCGATGCCTCGCCCGCGGTGGATCTGGATTCCACGGAACCGTCGGTCCAACGTGCGTTGCAGATTGCGTTCAAAGCCGCGGAGACACCCGCGACCCTTTTGATCCTGGGGCCGAGCGGCACCGGCAAGAGCGTGCTCGCCCGCGAGATCCACAAGCGCAGCGCGCAGCGCGATGCGGCGTTTGTCACCGTGAACTGTCCGAGCCTCTCGCGTGAGTTGTTTGAGAGCGAGCTGTTCGGCCACGTGAAAGGCGCGTTCACCAGCGCCATCGCGGACACGATGGGCAAGGTCGCCGCGGCCGACGGCGGCACGCTCTTCTTGGACGAGATCGGCGAGATGCCGCTGGAGATCCAACCGAAGCTGTTGCGCCTGCTGCAGGAGCGCGAATACGAGCGCGTGGGTGAGGCCAAGGCGCGCCGCGCCAACGTCCGCGTGATCGCCGCCACTAATCGCAATCTCGCCGAAGAGGTAAAGGCGGGCCGCTTCCGCGAGGATCTCTTTTATCGCCTCAACGTCATCAGCCTCACGTTGCCGGGCTTGCGGGATCGCCCCAGCGATCTCACGCGGTTTGCGGAGAGTTATCGGAAATTCTTCGCAGCGAGAATCGGGAAGAAGGTGGCGATCTTCAGTCCGGCCGTCACGACGGCGTTCCTGAATTACGGCTGGCCGGGCAACCTGCGAGAACTGCGCAACGTGATCGAGCGGGCGGTAATCCTGGCGACAGGCGAGTCCATCGAGCTCGCGGATTTGCCCGAGGAACTTGGGGCGCGTTCAGATCCGGCGATCGCCGTCGGGGCGCGCGTCACCATCGAGACGCTGGAAGCCGAGCACATCAAACGGGTGCTCGCGTTTTCCCGCAACCTCGACGAAGCCGCCAAGACGCTCGGCATCGATCCGGCGACCCTCTACCGAAAACGCCAGAAACTCGGCTTGCTCGGCGGAACTGGCGCCTGACCCGGGCGTCCCGGTGCCATGCTTCGGACGCGACTCTATTTCGGACTCCTTCCGCTGCTCCTCCTCCTGATCGGCACAGGCGGCTACGCCGTCCACGTGTGTCGCGAACTTGCCGGCACGCTGCAGCGTGATCTGGTGCAGAACTACAAGGCCGTGCTGGGCTCGCAGCAGATGCGCTACGCCGCGCGCCTGATGACGGATGCGGTCGCAGTGAGTTCGCGGGATCCGCTCGAGGCCCGGCGAATCTTTGAGGAAAACCGCGCCGCGTTCGTCGCCGAACTCATGGCGCAGTCGGCGACTTCGGCCGGCACCTCGCGATCGGGCCCGGTGGAAGCGCTCGACGAAGCATTTACGACGCTCGCACAACAAGTGGAGTCATCGCTGGGCCAGGACGGCGCGAGCTCTCTCGCCGCTTTAAAGGCCAATGAGACGGCGCTCTTCAATGTCCTGCGAGCCCTCGAAGAACTGAATCGGCGGGATTTCTCCGCGGCGCAGCAGACAGCCTCGCGCGCGGAGCAAATGGTGAACGTCACCGAGCGGGTGCTCTACGTCGCAATTGCAGCAGCGGTGGTGCTTTCCCTCTTCGTCGGCTGGCGACTGGCGGCTTCGCTCCTCACGCCGATTCGCGCGCTCACGGCGTCGGCCGTTGCCGTCGGCGAAGGAGATCTCGATCGGCAGGTCCCGGAGGTGAGCCGCGACGAACTCGGACAACTCGCCCGCGCGTTCAATCAGATGTCAGCGAAACTGCGGGCGTATCGCGACGCCACTCAGGCGAAGGTGATGCGCACCCAGCGCACCATGGAGGCCACGCTCACGTCCGCGCCCGATCCCGTTTTCGTCGTTGATCGCGAGGGGCACCCGGAGGTTCGCAATCCTGCCGCGGAGGATTTGCTGCGGTCGCCCGAGTTCGAGCGTGGTCTGCCGCCTGCGCTTGCTGAACCGCTAGGGGAGGTGCTGGCGCGGGGCGAACACTACCTGCCGACAGACTACAGTCGCGTGGTGACAGTCCGGGTCGGACGAGAGGATCGGCACTTCCTGCCGCGCATCCTGGCGATCGGCGATCAGCTGACCGACTTCCGTGGCGCCGCGCTGATCTTGCAGGATGTGACAAAGTTCCGACTGCTCGATGACGCAAAGACCAACCTCGTGGGCACGGTCAGCCACGAGTTGAAGACCCCGCTCACCAGCTTGCGCATGGCGGTTTATCTCCTCCTCGAACAGCCGCTGCCGGGTGTCACCGCGACGCAACGTGAGTTGCTCGAAACGGTGCGCGACGACGCCGACCGGCTGCTCCGGATCCTCGACAACCTGCTCGATCTCGCTCGACTTGAGGCCGGAGCCTCGGCGCTCGATCGCCGCGCGGTGTCGGTCCGGGAACTCGTCGATGAGATTGCTGATGAAGCGCGCACTTTGCTCCTGGCCAAGGAGCAGACATTGGAGCTGAACCTCGCGCCTGAAGTTCGGGACGTCGTGGTCCAGGTGGATGTGGATCGTCTTCGCCACGTCTTCGCAAACCTGCTGACCAACGCTGCGAAATATTCACCCGTGCGCGGCGTCATCGCTCTCTCCGCTGCGCCGGACGGCCGCGGCTTCATCCGCTTCAGCGTGCGCGACACCGGGCCTGGCATCCCGGAGGAGAGTGTCGCCCATGTTTTCGATCGCTTTTATCGGGCGCCGGGTCAGGAGAGGAAAAGTGGCGCCGGCCTGGGGCTTGCCATCGCACGTGAAATCGTGGTCGCCCACGGCGGAAGCATCTCGTGCGAGAGCAGACCGGGGTGGGGCACCGAGTTTAGTTTTCTTCTGCCGCGCTGAGTTGGCGCGGTTGCATTCTGCATCCCCCCGGCATGACGAGCGTGCACGCTGCACGCGAAGTCGCGCGCAGAATCGCTATGGATCGCCGGTTAATCGCGGGGCATCAGAGACATCGAACCTGGCGAGGTAGGTGGCACCTTGTCTGATACAGCGGGTCCATGAGATCAGTCCTGACCCTGGGTGCGCTTTTGCTCGCGGGAGAATTACTCTCCTACGGGTGGCAGCCGGCCAACGCCGGACCCGAAGCGGATTTCGCGGAGTGGTCGCAAGCCCGGGATCCTTGGGCGCTCAGTCTGGGTCTGGCGATTACGCTGCTGGTCCTCACGCGGCTGAGCACTCCGGATCCGAGCAACCGGGTGTCGCCTCCTCCAAAGCCCAAACCTGATCCGACCGATGTCCACCCCTCCTAGCGCTGCACCACGCAATGAAACGCCTGAGGAAGTCCTCGAGCATATCGCCCAATTGATGGATGAGGCCGAGGCCTTGCTCGTCGGCCCGACGACCGAGCACGTGGGTCAGCAGCTCCACGAGATGCAAACCAAGCTCGAGCGGATGCAGCAGAAACTTGCCGACGTTTACGGCGACGCCCGCCGCAAGGTGACCGCCGGGGCGCGCGCAACCGATGAGACCATCCGCGCTCATCCCTACGAGTCGATCGCGCTTGCACTGGGCGCCGGGCTGGTGCTCGGTGCGGTGCTGGGCCGCGCCCTGCGCAAGTAACCGGATCATGGATACAGAAACTCAGAGTCCAACGGCGCCGAGCCTGCTCGCTTCGCTCCGCTCGATGGGGGAGCTGCTCGTCGGCTCGCTGCACGAGCGCTTCGAGTTGTTCTCACTGGAGCTGCACGAGGAGAAGCATCGCGTCCTGCAAAGCCTGATCTGGCTGGCTGCGGCGCTGTTCTGCGGTGCCCTCGCGTTGGTTTTTGCGAGCATCACGCTCGTCGTGCTCTTCTGGGACACCGCGCGCGTGGCTGCGCTCCTCTCGCTCACCGGGCTCTATGCGCTCGCGGGCGTGCTGCTGGCCATGCGAGTCCGCCGCCTCCGTGCTGCTCAACCGAAACCGTTCGCGGCAACGATTGCCGAACTGGAACACGATCGCGCATGTATCCGGACCGGACACTAAAAGATCTCGCCGCGCGCAAGGAGGGCTTGCGGATGCGGATCACCGACCGGCGAGTCGAGTGTGCGCGCCAACTCGGGGAACTTCTCCAGCCGCTCGTCACCGTGGATCGCGTGATCGACACGTGGCGTCGCGTGGCGCCGATCGCGTCGATCGCAGCCGTGCCGGCGACCGTCGCCTTCACGCACCTGGTGCTGCCGAAAATCGGCGGGGCGAGCAAACTGCTGCGCTGGGCTCCCGTCGCGGTGAAGGCGGCGCGACTCGTCTCAGGCTTCCTGCGCAAATAGACCACGGCCCCACTCGCTCCCGGGCGAGGCTCGGGTCGGGACTGAGTGCGGCTCGAGTCGGATCTGAATGCGGCGGGTGTCGCGTCAGCTTTTGCGCTGGATCGCGCGGGCAGCGGTTTCCATTTGCCCGCGGGTGACACCGAGCTGGTTGATCGCCTTGAGCTCACGCCAGAGGTCGGCGCCGGAAATCTCACCGGCGAGGAGCTGGCGATAACGGGCGAGGGTGGTGCGCACTTCGTCGGCGGATTCGTTAACGAATTCGACCCGAAAGCTGCGGGCGCCGAGCTCGAGCATCCGCTGCACGTATTCTGCGCCGGTCTGGGCGCGGTTGTTGAACACGGTGTTGCGGCAGCCCGCATCAGCCCGCAGCGGCAGCTCGGCGCCCACCCGGTCGCGCAGAGCCACGCGGTGCTTTTCGCACGGGCGGCCACAATCGCGGTAGTCCTTGCCCGGCGAGAGAAACGCGCAGAACACGCAATGCTCCATGTGAAACATGGGCATGTGCTGATGAATGGTGATGTCGAACCAGGTGCCCGGCGCGGCGCGGAGCAGGGAATCAAGCTGGACGATGTTCAGGTCGTAGCTGGCGGTGACGCGCTCCAATCCGTATCGAGAAAGTAGATACTGAGCGGTCCACGGGTTGGCGATGTTGAGCGAGAAGTCGCCGCGCTTGCGGTCGGGGCGGAAGAACGAGAGGTGCTCGTGATTTCGGACCAGGTAGCCGTCGGCCTCGCTGGAGCGCACTTGCTGGAGGATCCACTCCTCGCCGGGCTTGAAGATGCGCGGCGGCGCAACCCAGATGGAGGACGCTTCGGAAGGGGAAGCGGCCTGCAGTTCGCGGAAGCGGGCGACAGCGTCCCGGTAGCGTTTTGGGTTCTCGAACTCGCAGTAGACGGTGCGGGCGCCGGCCTGCCAGGCGGCGTCCAGTTGCTCGGGCAGGCGAACCACCGCAATCAGTTCTGGAGCACGGTCGGTGGACGGCTCTGGGGCGACGGGCGAAGGAAGCTTTTTGGAAGAGAGCATCCAGCGCTTGGGTGCGGCGCGGAGTCTCTCGAGCTGGGTGACCGCTTCGCGGCGCACGCGGTTGAGCTCGCTCACCGGAAGAATCACCGCGCCTTCGAGGGCGTAATGGAGCGCGCCGAGCTTGAACGCCGTGCCGCCCAGCCGGCCGAGTTGCTCGCGCAGCCGTTCGGGCGTGAGCGGTTGTTTTTGGGCGACGGCAAGCGCGGCGGTGGATTCAACTTTCACCACATGGCCGAGACCGTCGCTGGCGATTAGCGTCAGAGGCGTGCTGGCACGGCCGTGCACCTCGAGCGAGATTTCGCGTTGGAAGCGGATCTGCTCGCCCTCGAACGTGGCGCGCACTTCCCGGTCGAGCGCGGGATCGTTGGTTTTCCACACGCGCTGGCCGGGGCGGATCTTCCGCCAGTCCAGATCACCGTGGCCGAAGCGGAGGGTCGCTTCGCCATTGCGCTCGTGAACCTGATAGACGCGTCCCCCCTCTTCGCCGGCCTCGGGATTGCCAGCGTCGAACACAATGCCGTCTCCCGGTTTGACGGGCGCCTGCAGATGAAGGGTCACGGACTCGTCGAGCACCCGGGAGATCTCGCCGAGGAAGACGCCGCGCTTGGTGCCGAAGCGCGCGTGAGCGAGTTTCTGATTGTCGATCCCGCGAAACCAGCCGGTGAACAGTCCCCGCGAAAAACTCATCTCGAGTTCATACCGCGGAGGGCGGGCGTTGGCCTCGTGCGTGTCGCTGTTCAACGGCTCGTCGTCCGCGCTGCCGGGGGCCATGACCTTGTCCAATTCGCGGCGATACACGCGCGTGATGCTGGCGACGTATTCGGGAGACTTGAGGCGGCCCTCGATCTTGAGCGAAGCCACACCTGCGCGCACCATGTCGGGCAGCACTTCCAGCCCGGCGAGATCCTGCGGGCTGAGCAGATACCGTTTGTCGCCGAGCGGGACCTGTTGACCGTCGGAGATCAAGTCGTAGGGGAGCCGGCAGGCCTGGGCGCATTCGCCGCGGTTGGCCGAGCGACCGCCGAGCGACTCGCTCGTGAGGCACTGCCCAGAGTAGGCGACGCAAAGCGCTCCGTGGACGAATACCTCGAGCGGGAGCGCGGCGGGCGTGGAGCTTTGGGCGGCCTGGATCTTTTCGATTTCCGCGATCGAGTTTTCGCGCGCGAGGACCACCAGCTGGGCCCCGAGGTCGCGGGCGAAATCGACGCCAGCGGAACTCGTGATCGTCATCTGCGTGGAACAGTGAATCGGGAAGTCGGGGGAAAGAGCACGGATCATCCGGCAGATGCCGACGTCCTGCACGATCGCCGCATCCACCCCGGCGGCGATGATGCCGCGCAGGTAGTCCTCGGCGTCCGCCATCTCGTTCGCGAAGACCAGCGTGTTAAAGGTCACATAGCCGCGCACCCCACGGCGGTGAAGGAACTCCATCAATGCGGGCAAGTCCGCCTGCGTGAAGTTCTTGGCGCGCATGCGCGCATTGAAACGTTCGAGCCCGAAGTAGATCGCGTCGGCGCCGTTCTCGACCGCCGCGCGGACGCATTCCCAGTCACCCGCGGGCGCTAGTAGCTCAGGCCGCCTGAGAGGAGGCCGCGAGGAGCGGGCGGAAACGGAAACGGGTTCGAGCATTCCCCAACGAGTAGGCGCGGCTACTCGCCCCGCAACTGGATTCCCTGATAGGCGCCCGCGACGAGGAACGATTCCCTCTGGAAGCGTCTATGGGCGGGAGAACCTGCTGTCATGAAACGCTCCCGGATCATCCTCGTTGGTGGCGTCTTGCTGCTGGCGCAACTCGGGGTTGCGCAGGATGCCGTGCCGGAGCCCATCGACGACTACGCGCATCGCGTCGCAGTCTTTGCCAACGGTGAAGCGGGAGACCTCAACGCCTGGCGGCGCACGGCCGACGCGGCGATCGTGGGCAAGTCGGAGCCGACCCGGCGTCGCTACGCGGAGTTCTACAACGCGCTGGAGCGTTGCGAGCGTCTGCTCAACGAGCTGCGCATCGCGCCGGAGATCGAGTTCGACTGGAGGCGCGACGCCTACGTGAAGGCCAAGCTGGACCTTTTCAACACGGCGGAAATCGCGCAACTGACCGACGATTCCCCCGCCAGCGTGGCCGAATAGCGCCGACGTTTATTCAGCGGCGGCGAAGCTCGCACGGGGCACGGCCGCGTGCGGAGCGTGCCGGCACAGGCGGCGGGCCAGCAGGTAGGTGAGCCCGAAGAACGTGACGGTGGCGAATCCAACTTTTGGATACCCCAACAGTCGTCCGCCGGGGCCCGCCGTGATCAGCAGACCTGCGGTGACATTGGCGAGACTGCCGGCCGCTTGCTGGACAGCGGAGTTGACGCTCATGAAACCGCCGCGGTAACGCGATTCGACCGCGCTCGTGAGCATGGCCATCGCTGGCGTGAAGCGCCCGGACATCGTCACCATGAACAGCGCGGTCATCGCCATGGCGACCGCGAGCGGCGCAGGCGGAAGGTGCGTGAGGATCAAGATCACGACGGAGGCCGCGAGCGACAGCCAGCCGAGCACGGCGAGTTTGTTGTGGCGGTCGCAGAGCCGGCCGATGGCGGGCATCGAGAAGAACGTGCAAACTCCGCCAGCGGCATAGATCTTCCAAAGCTCCGACTCCGCGATCCCGACATTGGCCACCATCGTGGGAGCGAGGAAGGGAATCACCAATCCGCCGGCGAACACCAACGCGGCGCTCATGAGGAAGCCCCGCCGGTGGAGCGAGTGGGAGACGATCTCGCGCATCTGCTGCCACGGGTGGGCCACCGTGTGAGCCGCGGGCAGCGCTGGCAGCGAGCGCGCGCCGATCGCGAACACCACCACGCTCAAACCAGCCAGCAGGAAAAAGGGAGCGTGCCATTCGTATTGCTCGGCCAGCATCAACCCGAGCGGCACGCCGAGGACCGAAGCGATGGGAAACGCCGACATCACCAGTCCCATCGCACGCCCGATGCGTTCGGGCGGGATCACGTCACCGACCATGGCCGTGACGACGGCGCCCGCGAGTCCGCCGAATCCGCCGGCCGCGAAGCGCGCAATCAGCAACGTGTGATAGGTAGGCGCGAGAGCACAACCGAGCGTGGCGAGACCAAAGCCCGCGTAGAGGCAGAGGAGGGCTCGGCGGCGATCGTAGCGATCGAGCACGAAGCCGCCCGCGAGTCCGGTAAGCGCGGCGGCGATGCTGTAGGCTGCGACCAGATAAGTGAATTGCGCGGGCGAGATCGAGAAGACGCGCATCAGGTGCGACCCGAGCGGCATCATGATCATGAAGTCCAGGATGTGCGTGAACTGCACAGCCACCAACGTGAACAGGATCGCGCGCTCGCGGCCGGGTGTCTGGGCGTGTGTGGCCATCGAGCGCGGACAGTGTCACCCACCGCGAAAACCGCAACCGCCGGGGGTGCGCCCAGCGCACGCCGGCGGCGCAAAACTCAACGCACAGTGCGCAGCTGCACCGCGTCGACCAAACGATCCAGGGAGAGGATATCGGTGACGATGATCAGCTTGTCGCCCGGCTCCACGCGGCGGAGGCGTTTCAGCACGGTGATGGCGTTCTCGATCGTGGCGTCGGGGTCGCTCGCGAACGGCATCTGCACGGGATCCACCGCGCGCAGCAAGCGCAACTGACGCTGCACCTCCACCGATGGCGTGAAGGCGAGAATCGGTGCCGTCGGCGGGCGAAGTGCCGCGAGGCCAGTCGCCATGAAGCCATGGCGGGTAAACGTCAAAAGCTTCGACCCGGGCATCTGGTTCGCGAGGACGACGGCAGAGTGGAGGATCTTCATCTTCTCGCGATCGATGCTCACGAACGGATGCTCCTGCGCGTCGTCCTGCGACTCGATGCGCCGCGCGATTTTGTCGAG
Organism: Verrucomicrobiota bacterium; assembly: GCA_023410155.1. Lineage (GTDB taxonomy): Bacteria > Verrucomicrobiota > Verrucomicrobiia > Opitutales > Opitutaceae > Opitutus. The sequence continues at coordinate 9,551 of JAEYQF010000152.1, forward strand.
CATCTCGACGCACTCGAGCGGGTATTTGCCGACCGTGGTCTCGCCAGAGAGCATGACGCAGTCCGCGAGTTCGAAGACGGCGTTGGCCACGTCGGTGATCTCCGCGCGGGTGGGCACCGGTTGCGAGATCATCGATTCGAGCATGTGGGTGGCGATGATCACAGGGCGGCCGTGCTTCAAGCAGGCGCGCACGGCCCGGCGCTGGATGACCGGCAGATCCTCGAAGGGGCACTCGATGCCGAGGTCGCCGCGGGCCACCATCAGCGCGTCGCAGGCCTGCACGATTTCATCGAGATTCGCGATCGCCGTCTGATCCTCGATCTTCGCGATGATATGCGCCTTCGACTTATGCTTGGTGAGAAACTCGCGCAGCATCTCGACGTCCTTGCCCTCGCGCACGAACGAGAGCGCCACGAAGTCGATGCCCTCCTCGATGCCGACGAGCGTATCGCCGCGATCCTTCTCGGTGAACGAGGGCAGATTGACCCGCACGCCGGGCAGATTGATGTGCCGGCGGGAACTGAGCTGGCCGGGGATCAGGACGCGGCAGCGGATGCGCGTATCATTTTTCTCCAGCACTTCGAGGCGGATGAGCCCGTTGTCGACGAGGACGGTGTCGCCGACCTGGATGTCTTTGACCAGATCGCGATAGTTGACGTCGACGGAGCGGATCTCCTCCACGCCCTCGCGAGAACCGCCCGGTTGAACGGTGAAATCGAAGATTTCGCCGGGTTGCAGTTCGATGGGAGCCACCAGATCGCCCGTGCGGATCTCCGGCCCCTTGATGTCCATCATCACCGCGACTTCGCGGCCGAGTCGGGCGCTGACCTGGCGGATGCGGCGGATGATGGTGCGCGTCCATTCATGCTTCGCGTGCGCCATGTTGATGCGGACGATATCAGCGCCCGCGCGAATCAGCTTTTCGAGCATGGCTTCGCTCTCGGTCGCAGGACCGAGCGTGAAGATGATCTTGGTGCGACGGAATGGATTCGACATACGGGTGCACGCCAGCAGGCGGTATGTCCCGACGCAAAGGCAAAGGACGTCCAACGTTTGCCTTTGAGGGTGAAATTAGTGTTACCGAAAAGCCCCGGGCGGTTTGCTCATGCAAACTCGTGCCAGGGTGTCCCGCCGCCGGGCGCGACGATCGAGAATCCACAGTTGCGGGCCACAAGGATCGGGCCGCACGCACTTTCCACGGCCGCCAGCGAGTTGCAGTCGCGGCTCAGATGCGTGAAAAACACATGGCGCCAGCGGGCTTCCGCGATGGATTCGAGCAGTTCGCGTGCGGCGAGGTTCGACAAATGGCCATGGCGTCCGCCGATCCGCTGCTTTGTCGGCCAAGGACGACGCAGGTCAGCCTTGAGCATCTCGGGACAATGATTGGCCTCGACCACGAGCACGTCGGCTGCGCGGATGTGCTCGCGCACATGCTGCGGCGCATGACCGAGATCCGTGAGAAAGGCCAGTGAGCGACGCGGTGAGAACAGATCGCCATCGGCGCCGCAGGTGAAGCGATAGCCCACCGGCTCCTGCGCATCATGGGGCACCGCAAACGTGTCGACCTCGAGATCGCGAAAACGGAAGCGCGCGCCGGTCTGGAAGATCTGCCAATCGGGTCGGTGCTCCAGTCCACTCTGCACGGCGCGGGCGGTCGGAGCATTGGCAAAAACCTTGATGTGCGGGAAACGCTTCAGGCCTTCGATGCCGGTGGCGTGGTCCCCGTGTTCGTGCGTGAGAAACACCGCGTCGATCCGCTCCAGGGATTCGCCGACAGCGGCGAGGAGTTGCCCGAGTTTACGCGCGGAAAAACCCGCGTCGACGAGCACGCGCGCGTTCTCCGATTGCAGCAGCGCGGCGTTGCCGGAACTGCCCGAACCGAGAATGCAGAAGCGAAGCGCCATGGGACGGTTTCTTGAACGCCCGCGCGCCAGCCGGCGCAAGCGGTTTCTCGCGCATGCAGGAGACGTCGCGCGCAGGCGATTGACCGAGCGGGCTTTTGTGCTACTCCTGACCCTCCATGCCGAAACGTCCTGCCGAAAAATCCTCCGCCCGCGGTCCCGTGCCACGCGTGCTGAAAGGCACGGTCTACATCACGCGGCAGGTTCACTTCAACTCCGCGCACCGGCTGCACAATCCCTCCAAGAGCCAGGCGTGGAACGTGAAGCAATACGGCCTTTGCACCAACCCGCACTGGCATGGCCACAACTACGTCATGGAGGTCACGGTCGCTGGTGAACCCGACGCGGACACCGGCTACATCATGGATTTGTCGGAGCTGAAGCGCATCGTGCATGCAGCGGTCGTCGATCGTTGCGATCACCGCAATCTCAACACCGACGTCGAATTCCTCCGCGGCATCATCCCGTCCACCGAGAACCTCACGATCGCGTTCTGGGCCGAGATCGAGAAACTCCTGCCTGCCAACGCGCGCCTGTATCGAGTCCGCTTATACGAGACGCCGCGCAACTACGCCGAGTATCTCGGCCCCCAAGGCCGTCCCTGATCCCTTTCGCTCCGGCCGCCTTCCGTGAGGAAGCGCTGGCGGTTATCGTCACCCGCCCGGCCACGCCCAAAAACGACATGAAAAAGAAAGCCATGTATCTCCATCAGTCCGCGAGCGGCGCGCCTCCGCGCATCGTTCGCGGCTACGATGAAAAATTCCGCAGCACGCCGGCGTATCGCGCCTCGCTGCCCGACATGATGGAGGCCGCGCACGACGCGATCCAGGGCGCCAACGTGCCCATCCAGCAGGTCGGCGTGCATAATTTCCGTCTGCCACTCAAGTTTCGCACGAAGCAGAAGGAAATCCTCACGCTCGAGGCCAGCGTCACGGGCACCGTGTCGCTCCAAGCCGAGCTCAAGGGCATCAACATGAGCCGCATCGTGCGCTCGTTCTACGACCACAAGGACGAGGTCTTCACCGGCGAGTGGATGGGCAAGATCCTCAAGTCCTACCTGCGCAACGTGGAGAGCAAGACCGCCCGCCTGAAGATCTCGTTCTCCTACCCGATGGTGCAGCAAAGCCTGCGCAGCGGGCTCGAGGGCTATCAATTCTACGACGTGGCCTTTGAAGGCGTGATGACCGCCGAAGGGAAATACCGCCGCTTCATCCACTTCGATTTTGTCTACTCCTCCGCTTGCCCGTGCTCGGCCGAGCTCACCGAACACGCGCGTGACGCCCGCGGCGCCTACGGCATCCCGCACTCGCAGCGCAGCAAGGCCCGCATCACCATCGAGGAAGCCGACGGCAAACGCATCTGGATCGAGGATCTTCACGCGATGTGCGTGCGTGCCCTCCGCACCGAGACGCAGGTTATGGTGAAGCGTGAAGACGAGCAGGCTTTCGCTGAACTCAACGGCGCTTACGTGAAGTTCGTCGAGGACGCCGCCCGCCTGCTTTACCGCGAATTCGATTCCGACAAGCGGATCAGAGACTTCCAGATTGCTTGCTCTCATCTCGAGTCTCTGCACTCGCACGATGCGGTGAGCGTGATCGCGAAAGGCGTGAAAGGCGGCTTCGCGGCCGACTTCATGGACTTCGGTTCACTCGTTTGCTGAGCGGAGATCGTTCTCGTTCTCTTTCTCTTTCTCGTTCTCGATCAGTCGCGTGAGCGCGACCGATCGATCGAGGAAAAACAAAGTCGTCCGCAGCTCCGCGTCTCCGCGCGGACCCGTGGTCGTTGTCACCGGAGCGTCCCAAGGCATCGGCGCGGCCATCGCCGAGGCTTTTGCGCGGGAGATTCCCGGCGTCCGGCTCGCGCTCGTCGCGCGCAATGAGCGGAACCTGGGCCGCGTCGCCGCGACGTGTGCGAAGCTCGGCGCCGTCGTCGCCGGGTTTCCGTGCGACGTCGCAAACGAAGCGTCCGTGGCGACGATGTGCGGAGCGGTGCTGCAGCGATTCCGCCGCGTCGACGTGCTCGTGAACAACGCGGGGAAATTCGAAGGCGCGGCATTTGCGCAAACCACGGTCGAGCAGTTCGATCGCGTGCTCGCGGCGAATCTGCGCAGCGTGTTCCTGGTCACGCGTGCCTTCCTGCCCGCGATGGTGGAGCGGCGCAGCGGCGATATTTTCAACATGAGCTCGATCGCCGGGTTGCAGGCGTATCCAGGCGGCGCGGCGTATTGCGCCGCGAAATTTGCGGTAACCGGCCTGAGCAAAGTCATCAGGGAAGAACTGAAGCCGCAGGGCGTGCGTGTGTGCTGCGTGCACCCCGGAGCGACGTATTCACCTTCTTGGGACGGCTCGGGTTTCGCCGAGGAGCGGATGATGCCTGCGCGCGATGTCGCGCGACTCTTCGTTGACGTTTATCGGCTTACGCGCCGCACCGTCGTGGAGGAAATCGTGCTTCGCCCGCAGGGCGGCGATCTCTAGCGCGAGCGAGCGTGCGGATTGCACGGCGTTGAAAAACGTCGTCGTGCGCAATGCGGTCCCCGGGGGCCGTAAATAAATGGAACATGAGGGTAGTGCCCTGATGTCAGGCCCTTTCGGTGATGGGTGCCCCGTTGGCACGCGCGCCGCTAATATCCACACACATATGAAAGCCACCCACGCTCTAGGATTCGTTTTGTTTGGGACTCTGTTTGCGATGCTTCCGCGTTATGCGCCGGGCCTGTGTGTGCCGGACTCTTTCACCGGCGAAAGCGCGCGCCAGCTGTGGCTGCAGTTCATGAGCTGCGTCCAACTGGCGATCGGCGGCTCGTATTTCGTGCGCGCCGGTTTGGGTTTCGCAGCGGAGCTTCTCGAATACACGCCTGCGACCGAGGCGGTGCCTGCTCTTGGCGCCGCGGCCACCCGCGTCGCACCTCAAGGTCTTCCGGTGCCCGAGCCCGAGCTTCTGGAAATCGCTCCAGATTGGCTCGCGGAGCGTGGCACTGCGTAGAGCAGGGTGAAAGGGGCCGTGTCTTCACGGCCCCTTTTTCCTTCTCTCGAATCTCTCAGCCCGCGGTTCCTTCGGGGACCGCGGGTTTTCTTTGCCCGCGCCGGGCGGCGCATGCCGCGATCGGTCCCGACTCGTGCCGCAACCTGCCCCGACTCGGTCCCGACAGGGTCCCGATCCGGTCCGCTCAGAGGCGCGATCCAGTCCGCTCGTAGGCAGGAGTCGCGCCGCGCTGAGTCGCGACCCACTCCCCGGTGCGGCATGACT
>JAEYQF010000202.1 GCA_023410155.1 Verrucomicrobiota bacterium
TTCCTGGACAAGAGCTCTCCCGATCAATCCGGACGCACCCGCAATCACGACTCGTTTGCTCATCGCGTCATGCTCCTTTCAGCGATCGATACGCGGCGAGCGCCTCTTCCCGCGCTTCAGCGTGATCCACGATCGGCGCCGGATAGTTCCCGCCCAGGGTTACGCCCGCGCGCGCAAGTTCGTCGGCAGACGCCTCCCACGGAGCATGGATCAACGGCACCGGCAGCCGGGCGAGCTCCGGGACCCAATGGCGCACGTAGCTGCCATCAGGGTCGAACTTCCGGCCCTGTAATACCGGGGCGAATACACGGAAATACGGCGCCGCGTCAGCCCCGCATCCGGCGGTCCACTGCCAGCCGAGTGTGTTGCTGGCGAGATCAGCGTCCACGAGTGTGTCCCAGAACCAGCGGGCACCTTCCTGCCATGGAAGCCGCAGGTGTTTGACCAGGAACGACGCAGCGATCATGCGCACACGGTTGTGCATCCACCCCGTCGACCACAGCTGCCTCATGCCCGCGTCGACGATTGGATACCCTGTTTGTCCCTTGCGCCATGCCTGCAACAATCGCGCCCCTGGGTCTTCACGCCATGGGAAGCGCGAAAACTCTCTCCGGAGCGGTTGCGTCGTGGTGGTCGGAAAGTGATACAGCAAATGATACGAAAACTCGCGCCACCCGATCTCGGTGAGGAACACACTGGCGCCTTTGCTGGGTGGGAAAACTCCAGAGTTATTCGCGACACGTTTCACCGCCGCCCAAATCTGCCGGGGCGACAATTCGCCGTGATGCAACCAAGGCGAGAGCCTCGAGGTGCCCTCCACAGCGGGAAGATCGCGCTGCTTGTCGTAGACGTGCATCGAGCGTTTCACGAACTCACGCAGGCGCCGGGCGCCTGCTTCCTCGCCAGGGGTCCACGCCGCTTGGATGCCCGCGTCCCACCCGATGCTCGGGCGCAGCCCGAGCTCCTCGATCGTCAGAGTGCGCGGCCAGCTGGCCGGTGCCGGCAAGGCTCCGTCGGGAAGCTTCAGCGGCGGCGCCACCGGCCGCGCCAGGCAATGCCGCCAGAAGGGCGTGAACACCTGAAAAGGTCCGCCCTGTTTGTTGCTGATCTCATGCGGCTCATGAAGGAGCGCGGCATTGAAGCTCACCCCCTCGGCTCCGTCGGCGGTGAGTGAGTTCTTCACGTCCGCGTCGCGGGCCAGGGCGGACGGCTCGTATCGACGGTTCCAATACACCGCACCTGCCTCGGTTTCCCGGCGCAACTCCGCCAGCACCTCTCGTGGATCGCCGCGGGCGATCACCAGCTGCGAACCCCGCTCGCGCAGCGATCGGTCGAGCGACAGCAGTGCGTGATGACGCCACCAACGCGACGCCGCACCTTCCCGCCAGTCGTCCGCCGCGTCGTCCTCGGCGATATACACCGGAATCACCGCCCCGCCCCGCTGGCTCGCGTGGAGCAGGGCCGGGTTATCCTGCAGACGCAGATCCGAACGGAACCAGACTAGCGTGGGCGAAGAGGACACTCGCCGAGCGTGTGCAGGACCCGCTCGCGCGCAACTTTCGTGGCCACCGCCTCCGCCTCTCAGAGAGAATCGCGGTAGAGCTCCTCGTAACCGGCCGCAGCGCGCTTCCACGAGAAATCGCGCGCCATGCCCCGCTGCTGCACCGCAGCGTAACGTTTCGGTTCAGCGTAGAGTTTGAGCGCGCGCTGCAGCGCATCGCGCAACGACGCCACCGTCGGCTCGCACATCAGGCCGGTGCCTACGTCGGGCAACTCATCCGCGTCGGTGACCGTATTGGCGAGACCCCCGACACGACTGACGATCGGCACGGTGCCGTAGGCCTGCGAATACATCTGGTTCAATCCGCACGGCTCAAAGAGCGATGGCATGATGAAGAAGTCGCTGCCCGCCTCCACCAGGTGGCTCAGCGCCTCGTCGAGCTTCACGGTGAGTGCGATCTGCTTTGGCGCCCGTTGTGCGAGCGAGCGGATCGCCTCTTCATACTTCTTCTCGCCCGAGCCGAGAATCACGACGCGACCGTTGCTCTGCAGCAGGAACTCCTGATTACCGAGGAGCAGATCGATACCCTTTTGTTCAGTCAGCCGGCAAACCATGCCGAACACCGGCCCGGTGAACGATGAGTCCAGCCCGAATGCCTTCAGCAACTCTGACCGGCAAACCTGCTTTCCCGCCATGTTGCCCGCCGAGTAGCGCGCGGGCAGCAGCGGATCGCTCGCCGGATTCCACACGGCGGTGTCGACGCCATTCAGCAGACCGACGATATCCTCAGCTCGCGTCTGCGCCACACCATCAAGACCGCACCCGAACTCTGGCGTTTGGATTTCCTCGGCATAGCGGGGGCTCACGGTCGTCACGCGATCGGCAAAGAGCAGGCCCGATTTCAGCAGGTTGATCTGCGCGTAATATTCGAGGCCGTCGATGGAGTTGAACTCCTCGGGCAGGTTCGTCCGCGTGAAGACGCTGCTCGGGAAGATGCCTTGAAACGCGATATTGTGGATCGTGAAGATCGTCTTGAAAGCGAGCGTCACGCCGTAGCGCCGCTCCGCCTGGCGCAGCAGCAACGGCAACAGCGCCGCCTGCCAGTCGTGCGTGTGCACCACATCAGCCTGCAGGTCTGCGAGCCGCAGCGTTTCGATCACGCCTTTGCAGAAGAAAATGAAGCGGTCCGCATTGTCCTCGTAGTCGCGCTCACCGTTCCCATACGGCGCGCGCCGGTCGAAGAACTCCTCGCGACACACCAAGTGAACGGTCAGATTCTTGCGCGGCGAAAACACGCGCACATCGCCACTCAGGAACTGGTCACCCATCTCCACCTTCAGGCGGAGTTTTCGCTGCGCGCCCGCCGCGTCCTTGTGCTCCAGCGCTGCCCGATAACCCGGCAGAAAGACCGAAACTTCGTGCCCATTGTCCGCCAGGATACCCGCCAGTGAACCGACCGCATCCGCAAGCCCGCCGGTCTTCATGTAGGGGAACAATTCACTGGCCACGTGCACGATTTTCATCGCCCCGAACTAAGCGCCGCTCTTTCGTCAGGCAAATCACAAAGCGAGGCCTGCGCGCCTGTCTTTGATTCTTCACATGACCCTTCGCGAACGTCTCCTCGCCCTCTTGCGCGAGGCCAACTACTCCCCCTCGACCGAACCCGAAATCGTCCGCCAACTCGGTCTCCACAAGAAACGCCGTGCCTCGCTCGCGCACGAGGTCCGACAACTCGTCTTTCAAGGTCACGCCCAACGGCTCGCCGGCGACCGCGTCGCCCTCCGGGAGTCGGACGGTCCGGCCGACACGAACCCGCAGAAAAGCGGCGGACGGAAAATCTTCTCTCCCACGAAACGCGCGAGCGCGGCGACCGCTCCGGCCCCCATCTCCCCCCCTCGCGCTCCTGAGAAGAAAGCGAAGCGCGCGCAAACGCCGCCTCGGCTGCCGACTGATCAACTCGTCGGGCGCATCCAATTTCGCGCCGGCGGTTCGGCCTTTGTCGTTCTCGAAGGCGCGGACGGCGCACCCGGCGACAAGAACGCACCCGCTGTGCAAATTTTCCCGGAGGACACCGATGTCGCGCTTCCCGGCGACCGCGTCGTCGTGCGGATATTCCCCGGCCGCCGAGGCAAGCGCCCCGGCGAACAAGTCGGCGGCGTCGAGCGCGTGCTCGAACGCGGACGCGACACGCTCGTCGGCGATCTTCGCCGCACGGGTCGCAGTTTCTTCGTCGTGCCCGACGATCCGCGTTTCACCCGCGAGATTCACATCGACGATCCCGCGCGCAGCTCCCTCGAGCCGCGTCCCGCGCCGGGCGATAAGGTCGTCGTCAAACTCCACCCGTGGAAACATCGGCGCGACGCACTCACCGGCGAACTCGTTTCCCGCCTGGGTCGCACGCACGAACCGCAGGCCGAACTGCTCGGCGTTTTCGAGAAGTTCAACCTCGCGACGAAGTTCCCCGACGACGTCGAGCGCGAAGCCGCCAACATCCCCGATCATGTGCAGCCACGCGAGCTCCGCGGCCGGCTGGATTACCGCGAGGAAGCGGTGTTCACGATCGATCCCGACGATGCCAAGGATTTCGACGACGCCCTCTCCTACGAGGTGCTCGACCAAGGTGACGTGCGCATCGGCATCCACATCGCCGATGTATCCACTTACGTGAGACCGGGCACTGCCCTCGATCGCGAGGCTCAAAAGCGCGGCAACTCGACCTATCTCGTCGGCGTCGTGATCCCGATGCTGCCGGAAAAACTCTCCAACGGGCTCTGCTCGCTCGTCGAAGCCAAGGACCGGCTCTGTAAAGCCGTCTTCCTCACCTTCGCCAAGAACGGCCGGCTCAAGGACACGTCCTTCGCCAACACCGTCATCCGCAGCCGCAAACGCCTCACTTACAAACAGGCTTACGCGCTGATGTTCGAGAACGACCTCGACCGCATCCGCGCGCTCCCGCTGCCGCCGAAACACCAGACCGGCTCCACCGGTCGCGCGCTGCGCGACTTGAGCGACGCCGAACTGGTCGACCTCCAATCCTGGGTCCGCGCCCTCTGGAAAATCGCGAGCCGTCTGCGCCGCGACCGCATGGCCCACGGCAGCCTCGATCTCGACATGCCTGAGACGAAAATCTTCGTCGACGAAAAGGGCTATGCCGACCGCCTCGAAAAGATCGAGCACGACGAAAGCCATCAGCTCATCGAGGAATTCATGCTCGCGGCCAACGAAGCCGTCGCACGCCTCACTCGCACGCACAAGCTGCCGTCACTCTACCGTGTGCACGACGAACCCGACGCGGAGAAGCTCGATGAGTTTCGCCAGTTGCTCGGCACGTTTGAGATTCACACCGGCGATCTCTCCCGCCGGGAAGAGATCATGAAGCTGCTCGTCACGCTCCGCGATCACCCTCAGGGCTACACTCTCCGCACACAACTTCTCCGCAGCCTGAAGAAAGCGGCCTACCGCGGCAGTCACGATGGCCACTACGGCCTCAACAAAAAAGACTACACGCACTTCACCTCGCCGATTCGCCGCTACGCGGATCTCGTCGTCCATCGCGTGCTCGAGTTTTACCTCGTGAAACATGGCGGCCACGCACCTGCGCCCCACCACTCGCCGGGCTACACGCTTCCCCACATCGAGAGCATGGCCGAGCATCTCAGCCTGACCGAAATCAACAGCGCCGAGGCCGAGCGCGAGAGCGTGAAGATCAAGCTCCTCGAATTCTTCGAGCGCGAAGCCGCCAAGAAGAACAAGACGCCCTTCGCTGCCGTCATCACCGATGTCCGCGCCAACGGTTTCTTCATCGAGCTCATCGAATCGATGACGTTCGGCTACGTCTCGGCCAATGTGCTCGACGACGATCACTACACGCTGAACAACGCCGGCACCGTGCTCACCGGCCGGAAGAAGAAGCGCCGCTTCGGACTCAACGACCGCATCGAAGTCGTCGTGGAGAACGTCGATCGCTTCAAGCGCCTCATCGACTTCCGCCCCGCGCCGGCAACCCGCAAGTAAAGCGGTCTCGCCGCGACGCCGGCGGCGAGCTTGAGATTCAGGCGAAAACGCGTCACTTCCGCGGCGGCATGAAACACTACGATTTCTCCTCCCGCTTCCGAACGCTCTTCGATCACGCCGTCGCACTCTACGCCAAAGGCCAACGCGGCGCGGACACGTTCTTCGACCCCGAGCAGCTTGAGTTTCTCGCCGCCAACGGCCTCACGGCGCAGAACCTCTACGACTACGCGGAAGATCAGGCGAACTATGGCGAACCCGGCTTCGAGCACGCGCTCGCGATCGAACTCGTCCGCCGCGACTATTTCCTCAACGCGCAACAAGGTCGCGCGTCGTCGACCGTCCTCGACGAATCCAAGATGCCGGCCAAGACCGACGCGGTTCGCGGGATCGAATGGCTCCCGCGCATCATCCCCAAGGCAAAGGCCAAGCTCCGCGGAGAACTGCCCTCCTCGCTCATGTATTGCTGCGGCGGAGACCGCCGGTTTTTGAAGACACACGACATCCTGCCCGCTGAGTTCCTCAGCCTCGTGTGGCGCAATCTCGACAACGACGAAGCCATCATCGACTGGGTCGAGAAGCGCACGAAATCTCGGAGCTAACCTCGGACCGGCGAGGCCCTCCGTCGCAAAGAACAACGAGGGACTCTTCAAGATTTCCCAGTGCACCTTCCGCCCGCCGTTCCCCCGGCGGGCTTTTTTTTGCGATCCACCCACGGCGGCCTTTCCGCCCTTCCGCGTGGCCGCGCTTTCCTCTTTCCCGCTTTCGCGCAGCCGTGCTTCACCTCCGAACCGATCCGCACCTTGGCGCGACCCATGCCGCACTCTGTCCCGACCCGGTCCGCACCATGGTTCGACTCGGTCCGCTTATTGGCACGACCCGGTCCGCACCGCGTCGCAAGTGGTGGCGGCTCCCTGCGTGGGGGAAGAGCTTAACGCACCAGCCGCCGATTGGTTGCAGCGCCAAAAACTTTTCCGAATGATTCCTTCGGCCGGGTTGACCGAGGGAAAAGCGCGACTCAATTTTCGCGCGCGGCTTCGCCCTCCCCCAACGCATTCCCCTCATGAGCAAGTTCACCCTGCAGGTTAACGGCCAGTCCCGCACCGTCGATGTGGCGCCGGACACGCCTCTTCTCTGGGTGCTGCGAGATCATCTCGATCTTGTCGGCACGAAGTTCGGCTGCGGCATCGGCCAGTGTGGCGCATGCACGGTGCACTTGGACGGAGTGCCGGCGCGTTCGTGCCTCACGCCCGTGTCCACCGCGACGGCGATGAAGATCACCACGATCGAAGGGCTCGCGGAGGACGCCGCCCATCTGCACCCCGTGCAGGAAGCGTGGTGCGAGCTCGACGTTGCCCAATGCGGCTACTGCCAGGCCGGACAGATCATGACGGCGGCAGCACTGCTGAAACAGAACCCGAACCCATCGGATGAGGACATCGACTCCGCGATGGCAGGTAATCTGTGCCGTTGCGCCACCTACTATCGCATCCGCCAAGGCATCAAACATGCCGCGGGGCTGGCGGCGAAGAAGGAGGTGGCGTCATGAGCCACGCGAATCCTCTTACCGCGCCGATCGATCGTCGCGGTTTCCTTAGGTTCTCGGCCCTGGCCGGCGGCGGGTTGATGCTCGGGCTCTATTTGCGCACGGGCGGCCGCGGCCTCGCCAACATCATCAACGCATCCGCGGACGCCGCAGGCGAATTCGCGCCCAACGCCTACCTGCGCATCTCGCCGCAAGGTGTGGTGACGCTGATCTCCAAAGTGCCGGAATGCGGACAGGGCATCAAAACGTCGCTGCCCATGGTGATCGCGGAGGAACTGAGCGTCGATTGGAAGGACGTCGTCATCGAGGTCGCGGAGGCGACCGCCCAGTATTCCAATCCCTGGTATGGGGCTGGCGGCAGCACCTCGACGCCCAATCACTACGACACGTTTCGCCACGCTGGAGCGTCGGCGCGCATGATGCTCGTAACCGCGGCCGCGCAGACTTGGAAAGTGCCCGAGTCGGAGTGCCACGCGGATGCATCCGCGGTGCATCACAAGCCGAGCGGACGAAAACTGACCTATGGCGAGCTCGTCGCCACCGCCGCGAAGCTCCCGGTGCCCGACGAGAAGAGCGTGGTGCTGAAGGACCCGAAGCAGTTCAAGTTGCTCGGCAAACGAATCTCGGGCGTGGACAACCCGAAGCTGGTCACCGGCCAGCCGCTCTTCGGCATCGACACCAAAGTGCCGGGCATGCTCTACGCGGTCTACGAAAAGTGCCCGGCCTTCGGCGGCCAGGTGGCGAGCGCGAATCTCGACGCGGTGAAGGCGCTGCCGGGCGTGAAGGACGCGTTTGTCATCGCAGGCACCGACGAACCGAACGGCCTGATGCCGGGGGTGGCCATCGTGGCCGACTCCACGTGGGCGGCTTTCACCGCACGGCGCGCGCTCAAGGTCACTTGGAAAGAGGGCGCCAACGCCAGCGAGAGCTGGGAAGATTTCGCTTCCCGCGCCGAAGTGGCCGCGGCACGTCCCGGAACGATTCAGTTGCGGAAGGACGGCGATGTCGCTGCGGCGCTTAATCAGGCCAAGACGGTCGTCGAGGCGACCTACACGTATCCATTTATCTCACACGCCAACCTGGAGCCGCAGAACTGCACGGCCCACTACAAGGACGGCGAACTGGAAATCTGGGCGCCCACACAGAACCCGGGCAATGGTCGCGAACTGCTCAGCCGCGTGCTGGGGATCCCGCAGGAGAAAATCCGCATTCACGTCACCCGCATCGGCGGCGGCTTCGGTCGCCGGCTGTTCAGTGATTTCATGGCGGAAGCCGCGGCCATCGCGATGAAAGTCCCGGCGCCCGTGAAGCTCACGTGGAACCGTGAGGACGATCTGCGCCACGATCACTACCGTGCGGGCGGATTCCACTTCCTGGAGGGCGGCGTCGACGAAGAGGGCAATGTCGTCGCGTGGCGCAGCCATTTCGTGACGTTCGGCAACACCAAGGACCAACCCGGCAACGGCGCCGGCATGTCGAAGGATGAGTTTCCCGGGCGCTGGGTGCCGAACTTCCATTCCGAAGCCACGGTGCTGCAGACCGCGGTTCCGATGGGCTATTGGCGCGCGCCGGGCAGCTGCTCTCTCGCCTGGGTGATGCACAGCTTCATCGACGAACTCGCCTACGCCGCCGGCGGAGATCCGCTGAAGTTCCGCCTCGACCTCCTGGGTGACGGCGACGAGCTCCCGGGCGACGGTCCGTGGAATCCTCCCTACAACATCAAGCGCATGCGCGCCGTGGTGCAGGAAGCCGCCAAGCGCGGTGGTTATCCCAAACCGCTGCCGAAGGGTCGCGGCCGGGGTCTCGCGTTCCACTTCAGCCATCGCGGCTACGTCGCACAAGTAGCCGATGTCACCGTGTCGAAAGACGGCACGCTCAAGGTCGACAAGGTCACGTGCGTCTGCGACGTCGGCTCGCAGATCGTCAACCTCAGCGGCGCGGAGAATCAGGTGCAGGGCTCCATCGTCGACGGTCTCGGCGCGGCACTCTATCAAGATTTGGATATCGATCGCGGCCGTATCGTGCAGTCCAACTTCCACGATTATCCGATGATCCGCATGGCGGACACGCCCACCGTGATCGACATTCACTTCCTGAAAACTGATTTCCCGACCACGGGCTTGGGCGAGCCGGCGCTACCGCCCATCGCGCCGGCGGTGTGTAACGCGATCTACGCTGCAATCGGGAAGCGAATCCGCACGTTGCCCATGTCGAAGACGGATTTGAGCTGGAGTTGAGCCGCGTCCAATAGCGGCCGGCGTAGAGGTAATTCGATTTAAGCGGAATGCCTTCGCGCGACTACATCCTTCGACTGGTCGAGCAGGTCGGCGAGTTCCTCGCGCGCATCCTCCGTCAGAAGGAAGAGAAGCGTCCGCAGGAAGCGCTGCAGTCCGTCATGGCTGCCTGCGAGCGGCTATTCGGCATGGAAGCGGTCCGCGTTTTCCAGTTCACGCCCGAACAGCAGGTCGCGCTGCTCATGACCGGCACTACACCCGACGATGGCCGCGAGAAAGTGATGATGTATGCCGCGCTGATGGCTGAATCCGCCGGTTGCTTCGATCAACTCGGGCAAAGCGAGCAGGCGCGCCAGGCTCGCGTGCAAGCGTTGCGCCTGATCGTGAATGTCTGGAGCGAAGCGTTTCCGCAAACGGCGTGGCCGCACTTCGCACCTGATCCAGATCGGTTGATGCGCGAAATCGGCGCGGTAGCGACGGACGATCCCGCCATGGAGTGGATCGTGGCCGCGCGACAGCAGATGCGTGGGTGAGTCGACGAAAGAACGGGTCCTAACCGCGAATGAACGCTAAGGGACGCGAATGACTAAGAGCGATCCGTGTCCTTCCGGGTGATCTGCGGCGGTCTCGTGCAGCATCAACGGGCGCGAGCGGAGTCGCGTCCCTGCCGAAGTCCACCGAATCAGCGCTCCCTCTCCGTGACCTCTTTGTCAGAGCTCCGTGCCCTCTGTGGCTAATCCGTTCAGCCAAACAGTTCGCCCTGCACCTCGGCAGGCGGCGTGCGGGTCGGCTCTACGCCGAGGAAGGGCGCGTAGCGTTCGAGCCAGTCGTCGAGTTTCTCGAGGTAATAGGCAGAATCGTATGGCCACTGTTGCGCGTCGAACAACGCGAGCGCCCTCGCCCGCTGCCAGTCGCTGGTGCGGCCTTTGGTCTTAACGGTGACATAGTAGCGCACGCGCTCGCCCATCCGGGGGCGCGGCGTGAGTTGCAGGGCAACTTCGGCTGAAGCGCGACGGGGCTTGCCCCCTGCTGCGATGTGCCGCTCGTAAGCATCGGGATTCTGGCTGAGTGTCTCGCTCTTCGCGAGTTCCTCGACAGGCAAGCTGCCGTTGCGGATGCGAGCGCGATAATCCTCCAGCAGGTTCAGGGGTGACTCCGCCGACGCACCGAGGAGGAAGTAGATGAGCTGATCGCTAAGTTTCTTCAGATACGGCTCGATGCCGCGCGAACGCAGCGCGCTGCCACGCAGCGTCACCTCGCGACCGTCAAAGAGGGCGTAGTTCTTCGCCTTGTAGCACCACATCGCGGCATAGCGGCCGTCGTATTCAAGCTCGATGCCGGAGGGTAGAATCTTCTCCACCAACTCCAGCAACTCATCTGGGTTCTCGAAGTAGCGCTCCGACGAAAGATAAATCCCGTCCGTGTCCGCCTCGAGAATCGTGCAGTCGTGTTTCGAAAACTCGTCGATCAGGAGTTGCAGCAACTCGCGCCCGCGACGTGTCACTTCGGCCGCCAGTTCACCGTCGCCGAAGCGCGCGCCAGAGAAACCAAGATAGCCGTAGAAAGAATTGATGAGGATCTTGAAGGCGGTTTGTCGCGCCTGCGCCTCGGCTCTCTCGTCGGCGGAGGGCGCGGTGCGGGCGAGCTGCTTGTAGGTGAGCCGATATTCCCGCAACCGACGAAGCATCGGGATGAACGCACCAAGCGTGTCGTTGCGGGGATTGCGTCCGATATGGAGCAGCAGACTGGGATAAAGCGAAGCCACGTCGAAGTGCAGCACGTGCCGAAAGACGCCTTCGCGGAAACTCCGCGTGTAGCCGCCTTCAAACGGCTGCATCTCCGGGGGCAGCGGACAGGCCTGCCGCGCGTGGTAATACTCCTCAAGAAACAGCAGATCGATCTTCGACGTCGCGCCGCGCAGCGTCGCTTCCTGCAGGTTGGTCGGGAAAGCGCGGACTTGCTCGAAATACGTCGGAAGAAGCTGGTCCGCGATGCCAGCCGTCTCACGCAGATCGTCCTCGAGATAGGCGCAAAATCGCGCGCGATCGTTCTCGAACGCCTCGTGGATCTTCGTCCCGTCGATGTAAGTGCGCTCCGTGCTATCCTCAGGCGTCACACCGAAATATACCGCCGCCTCCTTCAATCCATAGGAGGTCATCTCGCGCGTGGTGATGTCGTAGATCTGCGCGAGGAAGAACGTATCCACAATCGCACGACCGGGAAGGTCGCAACGCGTGAAGTCGATCCAGCGTTCGGCGACTTTTAGCCGCGAGTTTCGAAATTGCGCCTTTTGCCCGTAGCGCCCCCACAGGCAGGGCACCCTGAGGCGCCGGGAACGATGCCGCAGGTAATCGAAATCGAACTTGAAGACGTTGTGCCCCTCGATCACGTCGGGGTCCAACTCCGCGAGCGCAGCGTTGAACCTTTCGAGCAAATGCTTCTCCGCCGCGTCGGTTCGCTCCTCGAGTAGCAGCAACTGGGACTTGCCTCCGATGCGCAGCCCGATCGCGAGGACGCGATCCTCGGGCTTGTTGGGATCGCAGAACTCGCCGTCCGCCGAGCACGTCTCGATGTCGAGCTGGCAGCGGCGCAGCTGATGGAACGCGAGGTTTCGATAGAGCCGCTCGCGGCGCTGGAGCAGATATTGGCTCTCAAGCGGACGAATCGAATCCGTGCCGATCGACGCTTCCTTCGCGGACTTCAGAAACGTTGAGAACGTCTCCAAATCTTCGGCGTGCACCATCCGGTCGAACGGGCCTTCACCGGCGAGTTGCTCGAGGTGCAACCCGGCAGCGGTCCCCTCGCTCGGCGTATCGTTGAGCCAGGCGAACGGCCGGAAGTGTTCGGTGCGATATTCCCGCCGCCCGTCTGCGGTGCCGACCGTGGTGTGGACCAGCCCGGAGTCGTCGATCCAGACGCCCGTCAACGATTCGTGAGACTTGGCGTCGGTTTCGCTCAAACGCAGGCGCTTAGAACGGACGCGTGTAAACCATCGTCACCGCGACTGCGGCGAGCACCACGGTGAGGCCGATCCAGAGGCCGGCCTTCTCACGACGCTTGTAGGCGAGGCCGACGAAAGCCGAAAGGCCCAGCCAGCAGACCAGTTTGATGACCGCCCACATTCCGCTGAATTGATAGAGGGCCTGCCACATCCGGATACCGGTGAGCAGAGCGAGCACGCTCGCGATGCCGCTCCACATGAGCGCCTTCTTGCGCGTCTCCGGCGCACCGGCGCAGGCATAGAACACTGTGGCGCCCATGATGACGACCGACAGGACGTGGAGGATGTGGAGCGCGTTATATTCGGCAGGATTCATGTGGTGGAAGTTGGAAAGGGAAAGTTGACACCCCGCCTGTGCCGTATGCCCAAAGGCTCAGGACCTTTTTAGGTTTAGGTGGGCACCTCCCCCGCAGCGTCTGCTTTCCGATTTACGGCCTAGCATCTTCCGCGGCGGCTTCAGTTCCCGTAATGAATCTAAGGCAAAGAGCAGTTATTGAAAGCACCTCGAACACTGCAGGGTGTCAGCCCGCGAAGGTAGGTCGCCCCCCGGCTCCGTCAAACGCGAATCGCCGTTTCCCGGCCCCCGAGCGAAACTCGCCTCAGGATTCCAGAATGCTGGAATCAAGGTGTTGGATGATCAGCTCCTGGATCGTCGCGAGAAACAGGTAGCACATGAAGGCCTTCCGCACGGGCTCCTCCATCTGGTCGATCTCGAGGTCGCTGCTTTCGAGTGCGTCGTCACCGAGCACTTTCAGGCTTTTTTCGCGCAGGCGCAGGCGCACCGCCGAGCACGCGCGCAACACCGGCTCGGCATTCGTCGCATCGAAGGCAATGACGCCGTCGGCGAAAAACTCGTCATCGAAAAGCGCGAGCAAAGCGCGCACATCATCGCCTTGCGCGGTGAGCAATTCCGCCGCCCACGCGTCGCGAAACTCTGGATCGAGATCCCCGAGCGAGAACGGCACCGCGAGGTCTTTGCCCAGCCCATCCGAGAGCTGCTTGATCACATCAAGCAACGGCGCCACGACGGGCAAACTGAGTTTTACCTCAATGCGCTTCATCGGACTCCAGCACCGCCGTGAGATGCCATTGTTGCAAGGTGAAGACGTAAGCCTCCGCTTTTTCGCGGAGGCCGATCCACACGACCGAGCGGCCTTGCTCGTGCACTTCGAGCATGTGGCGCCGTGCCTTCGCTTCGTCGAAGCCGAAGATCTTTTTGAAGACCATCACGACGTAGGACATCAGGTTAACGGGATCGTTTAGCACCACGACGCGCCACACGCCTTCCGTGG
>JAEYQF010000341.1 GCA_023410155.1 Verrucomicrobiota bacterium
CGCCAGTACCACTGGCTGGTTCGTTCCCCGGAACGGGGAAAGCCATGACTAACCGCAACCCTGTGCCGCCTTCCGCCATGCGCCTCTTTGCCTTCGTCATCAACCTCCTCTGCTGCGCCACCCTCAGCGCTCAAATTGCTCCGCGCGTGGAACGCAGTCGTATACACGGCATTGATACACTACTGCTCCGGACTGACATCGCTGATGTGGTCACGGTGCGGGCGAGCCTGCCGGCCGGTGATGTCGCAGCCAAGGACGGCAATCTTGCCATCGCCACCCTCGTCGGCGCGATGCTCGCCCAGGGCTCGACCTCGCAAAACAAGTTCGAGATTGCCGAGCAACTTGAAGCCGTGGGGGCAACGATCACGTTTGCCGTCGATCACGACACCCTCCGCATCGGCGCCAAATGCCTCCGCCAGGACCTTCCGCTGGTGATCAGCCTGGTGGCGGAGCAACTGCGTACTCCGGCTTTTGACCCGGACGAGTTCGCCCGCGTCAAGGCGCGCCTGGCCGGCTCCTTCCAGCGCCAGCTCGAGAGCTCCGACGCTCGTGCGCGGGAAACCTTCATCCGTGCGGTGTATCCGGAAAACCATCCCAACTACGCTCCCTCCCTCCGAGACTTCCTCGCCGCTCTGCCCGAAGCCACCGTTGAGGAGGCCAAACAGTTTCACGTCACCCACTACGGCCCTCAGCACATGACGCTCGTCATCGTCGGAGATGTCGACGTCAACGCGGCGCGACAGGCTATCGACCGCAGCTTCTCCGGCTGGAGCGGTGGTTCGCCGGCCGTAATCGCCCGGAAACGAGCCGCTCCCCCGGGGGAAAAGGAGCGAGTGCAGACGGTGTCGCTGGCGGACAAGCCGAGCGTCAGCATCGTCTGGGGGCAGTCGACCGGGTTGCGCTTCACGGACCCTGACGCGCTGCCGCTCCGCGTTGCCACCGCCGTGTTCGGCAGCGGATTCAACGGGCGATTGCTCGCCACGATCCGCGACCGGGAGGGGCTCACCTACGGGATCGGTGCCGCGATGGCGAACGACACGTTCAACGATGGGGATTGGTACATCGCCGGCACATTCGCGCCTGAACTGCTCGAACGCGGCCTCACCTCAACCCGTCGGGAGTTGCAGAAGTGGTATCAGGAGGGCGTCACCGCCGCTGAACTGGAGGCGCGAAAATCCAACCTCGCCGGAACCTTCCAGCTCCAGCTGGCCACGACGGAGGGGCTTGCGACCACCCTGTTACGAACCGTGAACCGAGGGTTGCCAGTGTCTTGGATCGATGAATACCCGACCCTCATCCAGGCGGTCACCTTGGACGCCGCCAATGGGGCGATCCGGAGATATCTGAACCCGGACCAAATGACTCTCGTCCGTGCCGGCACCCTCCCGCAGGATTAAAGAGCCGCACGAATGGCATCCGCCACGCTTAGTAGTGCGGCGGGCGCTCGTCCGCGGGACTGCCGGGCCCGGGAGAAGCTTCCCGCGCGGCGAGTCTTTCCCGAAGCGCGTGCAGCTCCCCTTTCAGCCGCTCCACCTCTTCGGTCAGCGCGAGTGTAACCTTGTCCTGCTCGACCACGTGCCGCTCGAGCCACGCGATCCGCTCTTCCACCCGCTCAATTCGCTCGTTTTGCATGGCGTTGCCGGCGGGCAGATTCGGCCCGGATCTTGGCGATCTCCGGAGCGACGACTCGCGTGTAGCAGTCTGGGCAGACTGAATGGCTGAAGTCCGTTCCAGTGCGCTCGTTAATGTAGCTTTCGATCTGTGTCCAGTAGTTCTGGTCGTCGCGAATCTTCTTACAATACGAGCAAATCGGCAGGAACTGCTCCAGCTGCCGCACCTGCGTCGCATACCGCAGGATCCGCTCGGCCACGCGCAGGCGCATCCAAAGTTCGGTGACGTCCAACGGCTTGTTCAGAAAGTCGTCCACGCCGGCGTCTCCCGCTTCGCGCTGGTTGTCCACGCTCGCGGTCGCACTGGTGAGCAGGATGAAATAAACGTACTCCTCGGCCGCACGAGCCCGGACCCGGCGGCAAAACTCGAGCCCGTCGAGCCGTGGCATCACCCAGTCGCTCACAACCACCCGGATTTTGTCGTCGGCGAGCAGCTTGAGCGCTGATTCACCGTCCTCCGCCTCGATCACCTCGTGTCCGAGATTCTCCAAGGCTTGCCGCAGCACCCGGCGCGCGACCGGATCATCCTCCACCGTCAGAATTCTCATGAAGTTGACTCCTGTTGCAGCGCCTTGAGCGCAGCTTCCAAGCGGGCAAAGGCCGGCCGCAACTGAGGCAGCACTTCGGCCACCAGCACACGATCGCAGTTCAGCGCATGTTGCTCCACCCGCGCGCTCAGCGCCTGCAACTCACGCGCCCCAAAGTTGGCGCAAGCCCCCTTGACCGTGTGGGCGGCCTGCCGCACCGCCTCGAGGTTGCCCGCCTCGTAACTGGCCTGCAGGTCTTCAAGCCGCCGCGGCGTTTCGGCAAGGAACAGGCTGATCAGGTCACGGAGGAAATCCGGGTCATCGTCGTCCTGCAGCGCATCCAAGTGCTCGATCTGCACCTCCTCCAGAACCGCTGGTCCCGCGACGCGAGCTCGAACATCAAGGCGCCCCGCGATGCGCCCTCGGCCTTGCTGCCGCTCAATCGCCGCCTGCAGGTCCTCACCCCGGAGCGGCTTCAGCAGGAAATCTTCCATCCCCGCCGCCAGGCAATTCACACGCGCGTTGCCGCCAGCGTAAGCCGTGACCGCAATGATCGGGATTCGTGGATCCGCGCCGCGCACCACACCTGCCCGCAAACGCCGCGTCGCCTCCAGCCCATCCATCTGCGGCATCTGGCAATCCATTACGACGAGATCGTACCGCCGCAGCGCGAGCAGTTCCAAGGCACGTTGGCCGTGTTCGGCCACATCACACGAATAGCCGAGCCGTTCAGCATGCCGCACGACCAACTTCCGGTTGATGGGGTTGTCTTCGACCACCAACAAGCGCACCTGGGAGACCGGGTCCCTCCGCAACATCCCCAAAGCAGGCTGGCTCGACCGAGCGGGTTCCCGCAGCGGCTCCTGCAACACGTGCGATAGCACCTGCGCGAGCTGGCCGGTGCGCCAGGGCATCGCAATCACCGCATCAAAATCAGCCTTCCCGCTCCGGCGCACGTCGATGAGCCGCCCCGCTGGCGTCAGTAACAGCAACCGTGACTGACCCAACAGCGGTTCCGCCCGGAGCGCCTGCGCCACCTCCGCCGGATCTGTGTTTTTCGAAAGATCGTGCTCGATCAGGATCGCCGAGACCGGCTGCCCGCCCCGCAGCTCCGCGATCGCGGAAACACTCCTCCAGTCAGCGGCTGCAGTCACGTCAGCGCCCAAGGAGCGTAGTTGCCGGCCAACGACGTCGCGCAGCACGGGCCCCGCGGCGAGCACCAGCACGGACGTACCCGACGGCAACAGCACATCCTCCGCTGCGCCTGCATTCGCAGCGACGCTGGGCAACTCCAACGTGATCCAGAAGCCTGCGCCCTCCGGCGTGCCGGCATGCGGACTAACGTGACCACCCAACCCGCGAACCAACCGGCGCGCCATCGCAACGGCCACTCCAGTCGAAATGCGACCGCGGCTCTCCGCCTCCCCCGTCGCTGCGAACGGAAGCAGCCGCTGGCGCAAGGTTTCCTCCGCCTCCGCGACGCCAGTGCCGAGCACCTGCACCTGAAACCGCAGCTGCCCTTCCGCCTGGTCGAGCACCAGCAGGCGCACAATAATCTCACCGGACCCGGACAAACGAACCACCTCGCCCAGCACCGCCGCCACGGCCCGACGCAACCGCGCCGCGTCACCTCGTACGAACAAGGGCCCGTCGATCGGCAGATCCGGCACCAACGTCACGCCCGAGTCGGCCGCCGCTTCCGCGAGCAGCGTCAAAGCCTCCTCCACCAATAGGCAGAGATCGAACTCGATTGGCTCGGCGGCTCGTTCGCTGTCGAGGGTGGAGAAATCAAGCAGGTCGTTGATCACGGAGAGCAGCGCATCCGCGCTCTTCTGAACAATGGTCGCCAGTTCGCGCTGCTCCGGGTTCAACGGCGTATCCAGCAGCAGCCCCGTCATGCCGATGATGGCGTTCATCGGAGTCCGAATCTCGTGGCTCATTCCCGCGAACGCCTGCGCCCGCTGTTGCACGGCACGATCAAGCTCACTTGCCGGGGGCATGCTGTCGTCGCTCGACGCCACCTCGCGGATCACACCGACCACGCCGGTGTATTGACC
>JAEYQF010000378.1 GCA_023410155.1 Verrucomicrobiota bacterium
GTGCTCACCGGATCCGCGGGCACGAGCTATTATCGGCGGCAGCGATTCGCCGGTGCGCTCGCGCGCGCGAAGTTGCCGGTCGAGTTGCTCGCGATGGGTCCGCGCGAGCTTCCGGACTATTTCGGCGCGTCGCGTTTCGTGATCAACCTGAGCGACGTGGGTGAGTTCGGGCTGGATGCGTTTCTGGGCCTCGCGTCCGGAGCCACGGTGCTGACCGAAAGGTTGCCGGCCGAGCCGGGCGCGGCGCCGCTGTGGCGCGATGGCGCGGAGGTGGTGACCTTTGCGAACCCAGGAGAATTGGTGGATCGCGTGCGTCATCTGCGGGACCACGCGAAGGAGGCCCAGGCAGTCGCTGATCGAGGCGTGCGCTGGTTTGAGGATAATTTCTCCGAGCAGAAGCGCCGCGTCGCGTTCGAACGGCTCGTGTTTGATGGTCTCCCTTTGCCTGCCTTCGCGCTTCCGTCGGCCAGGACGAGAGCGGCGCTGCAACCGGCCACCCAGAATCCGACCTTCTCCGGCCTGCTCGCCGTGCAACGCGAACTCCACCGTGCGCATCCGGACTCTGACCGCGTGCGGATCGCCTGCGATCCGGCGTTGCCCGCCGAGCTTCGCGACGCGCTGGGCTCGCTTCCCAGGACAACGCTCGAGACTGCAGACGCTGCCGCGCTTGATCGCGTCGCTCCCGTGGCGGACTTCGTGGTGATCAGTCGCGCGAAGGTTGTTCCGTCCACGCTCGCATCGATGCGACGTGTCTGGGTCTGGGATGTCGCGGCCGAGACGCTCGGGCCCGTGAGGAAAGTTTTCGCGGAGTCGGGTTTTCAGTCGGTCGAGGATGCACCGGTCTTCGTTCGTCCGGGGGCCGATGGTAATGGCGCGGCGGATGCCGAAGGTCGCCGGGCGCGTGCAATGCTCGAATCGGGTGACGCGTCGGGGGCGTTGCAGATCGCGCGGCGAAATGTCGCGAGCAATCCGCGATCCTTGGAGTCGTTCCTCGTGTTGCACGAACTGGCGCTCGAGGGCGGCAACGCTGATCTTGCGGACAAGATGCTGGAAAAGGCGCGCGGGATCGCACCGGAAGATCCACGTGTCGCCCTGGCGGTCACCGAGCCGTTTCGAGCCACGATTCGTCAGAGGCCCGGTGGGCGCGCTTTGCTGGGCGCGTGGCAGGCGTTGAACGCGCAGGATTGGCGCGCGGCCTACGTAAATGCGATCAAGCTGCGCACGGCGCTGCCCGAGTGTGCCGAAGCCTACTTCATCGAGGGAGTGGCCGGGATTCGAGTAGCGACCGATGGCGGAGTGTGGCGGGAGTGGGGCAAGGCGATACGTGCGCTGACGCGGGCCGCGGAACTTGGGCCACGCCGAGTGGATTTTCACCATACGCTGGCGGTGGCGCGTAGAAACTCAGGCGGCATGATGCCGGACGCGGTGCCGGCGTTCGAGGCGACGCTCGCCCTGAATCCGACAAGCGCCGATGACTGGTTCGGACTCGGGGAAACCCTCGTGATGCTCGGCGAAGCGGAAAAGGCGGAGCGGGTTCTGCGGGAGGCAGTGCAGCGTGCGCCGCACTGCCTCGGACTGCACCGGTGGCTCGGTCATGCGATCAAGCGGCAGGGGCGAATCGATGAGGCGCAGGCGTCCTACGCCCGCAGCGTCAGTCGGCGCGGCGCCAACGATATCGTGGTCCCCCGGCAACCCGGCACGGGGAAGCGCCGAATCATCTTCGTGGTGCAGAACGGACACTCGTGGCCCTGCATGGCGACGGTCTATGAGGCGTTCGCCGCGGATCCACGTTGGGAGGCTATCATTGTCGCGCTGCCCTGGCAGCATCCGACATTCGAGGCGACCAGCCAGAAGAACCAGGACTGGATCTTCCAGTTCCTGAAGGACCAGAAGATCCCGCACGTGAACTGGGAGGAGTTTCCCATTCTGGAAACGCCGGCGGATCTTCTCTTCCTGCAGAATCCCTACGACAACACGCGTCCGAAAGGCTGGCAGGTGCCGGATCTCATACGCGCGGGACATCGCCTCTGCTACGTGCCCTATGCGATCGAGATGGTGGGCAACTTCGAGCAGGTCGTTTACCAATTCAATCATCCGCTGCAGCAGTTTGCATGGGCGGTGTGTGCGCGATCGGAGCCGCACCGGGCGCTCTTCGCTGATCACTGTTTCGCGGGCAATCACCACGTGATGGCGACGGGCCATCCGAAGTTCGACCGACTCGGCCGCGACCAGGTCGCGCCGGATCCGGAGCTGGTGGAATTCGCCCGCGGACGGCCGCTGATCCTCTGGAACCCGCACCACGACTCACGGCTCAACGGCACCCGATTCGGGCCGAGTTATTCCACGTTCCTGCGGTGGCGGAAGTTCCTGCTCGCGGAGTTTCGCCGGCGCACGGATCTCGCGTTCGTGATCCGGCCGCACCCCACGTTTTTCTCCGCGATGGAGGACCGCGGCTTCATGACGCGAGCTGAGGCCGAGGCGTTCATTCAAGAGTGCCGGGACGCCGGAGTGTTCTACCATCGATCCCCGGCCTACTTCCCTCTGCTGGCGGCCGCGGATGCGATCATCTCCGACTGTGTGTCACTGGTCGTTGAGTTCGGCATCACGGGCAAACCGGTCGGTCATCTCTACAATCCCAACGGCCCGGTGTCTCATTATGAATACGCAGTGGATCTCGACTACGTGCGCGAGCACACCTCGTGGCTGTCGTCGGAGAGCCAGATCCGCGCGTTCTTCGATGCAGTGCCGACGTTGATGAAGGATACGGCCGCGCGGGAAACGCGCGCGAGAGAACTGCGGCGCCGCATGGGGGTGTGCGATGAAGGCATCGGCAATCGCGTGAAGCGTCTGTTCGAGGAACGCCTGGCGCTCACGACCACAGCGGAGATCGAGGTTCCTGCTTTGGCGACGGTCTCTGCCTGATGATGAGCGCCGTGCTCCCAACGACTCCGCCCGCGATCAGTGTCCGCGCAGATCGGCTCGCTCGCTACACCTTCGCTGGCAAGCTCGCGGCCGATTATCTGAAAAGCCGACCCCTTCTCCGCGTGCTGGATTGGTGGTGCGGCGACGGTGCCGGGACGCGCGTGCTCGCCCGCGAACTCTCGGCAACCATCCTGGGAGTGGAACCGAACGCGACGGCGTCACCGCCAGAGCGAATCGGCGAGTCGACGGTGGAGATCACGGGTGCCACGTCGTCGGTCGGCACCGATGCGAGCTTCGATCTGGTCATCTGCTTCGATGCGATGGAGCGCTGCGAAGATCCCGCGGCTATTCTTTGTGACGCGGCCGCTGCCCTGAAACCCGGCGGATTGTTGCTCGTATCCTCTGTGAACGGATCGGTCGTCCCTCTCGTCAGGTTCCCGTCTCACCGGCGGCATTTAACCGCCGACGATCTCACTCGCGCCGGGACTTCTGCGGGTCTCGAACTAGCCGCTGGATTTGGCCAGCTCCACGCTTCTCTGGCGAGTGGCGCGGCAGCGAGTGCGTTCTGGCCCCGACAGGATCGCAAGGACCCCGAACTGCTGCTGCACATTTATACCAAGCCGGCGGCGAAACTCACCGTTGCGACCGCTCCGGCTGCGTTGAAGCGCAGTGTAATCGATCCCACGGCAAAAATCCGCGGCGACGGTGCAGGCATCGAACACCCGATCAAGCTGTCCGCGCGGGCTGAGCTTTATCGCGAGTGCACGGTGGGTCGCTACACTTACTTGAAGCCCGGATCGGCCATCTATCGCCACGCGAAGGTGGGGCGCTTCTGTTCGATCGGCCGCGATGTCCACATCGGGCCGCACAATCATCCGCTGAGTTTTCTCAGCACTCATCCCTTTCAGTTCTCAGCGGGGGAATTTCCGCAGGACGCATTCATGCAGAGCGTCCGCCGGGTGGAGTTCGACATGACGCCCCGCGAGACTGTGATCGGTAGCGACGTGTGGATCGGCACACATGCGATCGTGTTGCAGGGCGTGCAGGTCGGACACGGAGCAGTGATCGGCGGAGGCGCCGTGGTCACGCGCGACGTGCCGCCTTACGCCATCGTCGGGGGGAACCCGGCGCGGCTGATACGTTATCGCTTCGACGAAGCGACCATTGCCGGGTTGCTCGAAACCGCGTGGTGGGATCGTGACCTCGACCTGATCCGCCGGCTGCCGTTCGACGACGTGGAGGCGTGCTTGCGGATCTTGCGCGAGAGCTGAGGCGATCCCTCCCGTCGCGCACCAACTCCCGATTCACTTGTGATCAACTTCGTTATCGACCCCTCGGCCAACTACGCAGGCGTGCAGCAGATGCTGCTGACATCCATCGCCCGTCATCTGCCGCGTGGGTCCTTCACGGAAAGCGTGGGGCAACGGAGGTCGGGCGTCGTCAATTTTTCGCTCTTCGTGCGCCAGCCTGCCGATTTCGTCATGTCGCACGGAGTCGCAGACAAGAACTACTTCACCGATGTTCGTGATCCCGATGGGAAGCTCTTTGCCAGCCGATTGTCCGGAGTTTTTGTCCCGGGCGAGTGGTTGAAGCGGAAGCTGGTCAGCTCCGCCGAACTCGGCCTGCGTGCGGACCAGATCCACGTCGTTGGCTGGCCTCGCCTTGATGACTTGCGGCACCAACTGCCCCGGCAGCGCGTGCCCGGCCGGATGCGCGTCCTTTGGGCTCCCACTCACGACTACGTGAAACGCGGTCCCGAACAGCAATCCACCTCGACGTTCCCGCTCTTCGCGCGACACCTCGAGCCATTGAAGCAACACGCGGACGTATTGGTTTCATTGCATCCGCGGAATCGGCCCTCGAAGAACCCGACCGTGGGCGGACTCGTGCATGCAGATTGCGTGGTGTCCGATTTCGGCACGATGGTTTACGAGGCGTGGGCACTCGGGAAGCCTGTCATCTTCCCGCGCTGGATTCTTGGTGATCGCATCCAGCAATACCTGCCGGGCTCGGCCGAAGCGTTCATCTTTGAGCGCCGGATCGGGTATCATCCGGAGAGCTTCGACGAACTCGTCGCGATTCTGCAGAATGGACCGAAGGTCTCGCCGGAGGTCCACGCGTTCATGGCCGACTACGTGGCGAACGCCCGGTCCGGAACCAGCAGCGACCGCATCGCGGCTCTTTTGATCAATGCTACTCAACGTGCAGCGTAGCTGCTCGCGCTCTTCTCGCCTGCCCATGAACACGCTCTCCGAGCTCAGACCTGAATTCGCACCGACTCCGGAGCAAACAGCCGCGCTCCAGAAGGAATTTGGTCTCAGCTATCATCTGCCTTATGTCACCGCCGCCGCCAATCAGGTCGGTTTCGTGGGCAAGCGCGTCGTCGAGATCGGCGGGCATCTGCCGCCGGGTCTCGTCCGCGATCACCTCGGAGTGGCGCAGTGGACCGCGGTGGAGGAACTCAGCTATTGGAAGCTCATTGATCAGGTGGAGCATCGGACACGGAGCGCGTTGAACGAGATCTACACGAAACATCTCACGGAGGCGACGGCAGCTGATCTCGCCTCAGAGTATGTGTTGCTCGACGGCGCATTCGAGAACGCGCCCGACGCGCTGGGGGGGCAGTTCGATCTCGCGTTCTCGATTGCCTGTTTCGAGCACCTCAGCCGCCTGCCGAAGGTGCTCGCGCGGGCGCACCGATTGCTGAAACCGCGAGGGAAACTTTTCGCCATGTTCTCGCCGATCTGGTCGGCGTGGGATGGTCACCACATTCCGAAGATCACCGACTCGCAGGGACAGACATTTTACTTCGGCAAAAACAACCCCATCCCGCCTTGGGGTCACCTGCTGCTCAGCCCGAGCCAGATGTTTGAGTTTCTGCTGAAGAAGACGGACGCCGCGGCGGCGGAGGAGATCGTTTATTACGCGTATCACGCCCCGAACATCAACCGGCGGTTCGCCGAGGATTATCTGCGCTACCTGCAGCTCAGCCCGCTGAAAGTCGTGACCTGCGCAGAGGTCTTTCATCGACGGATCGACCCGAGGCTCCAAGCGGAACTTGAGCGCCTCCATCCTGGCCACAAGCGTTTCTCGTTGAACGGATACCTCGTGGTGCTGGAACGTGCCGCATGATGGCACGAGTCGAGCTACGAAGTGGATCATGACAGGCGCAGGTCCAGCTGGACGGCGGCGCATTCGCGTCTGCTATTTCAATACCTGGGCCGGCGCGCTCGAGGACGCGACCAGCTATGTCGCGCGCGTGCGCACGATGGAACTCGCGCCGCTGGTCGCGAATCCGGCGGACGCGGCACTCATGCGGAAGGCGCGGCTGGATTGTGACTGGTATGGCGAAAACACCCGGTGCTTCGCGGCGCTACAACATCCGCAGATCGAGTGTCTGCCGGCGTGGGTGTGCGGGGTGCGCGGGTTGATCGAACTCACCGAGCGACCGCGCGAGGCGGCCGAGGAGCGGTGGCTGATTCTCATGGGCCACCAGCCGCAGGCGTTGGGTGCGAACGCGGGCAAGGTGTTTTCGCTGCTCTCGCGGATGCAGGTGAAGCTGCTGTTTTATGCCTTCGACGAGGCGAGCCGGTTCATGCCGTGTTTCCCGGAGATCGCGCCGCATCTCGATGTGCTGATCCACGACGAGGCGCCACTGGAGCCGCGCGCCGCGGCGCGACTCAAGCCGACGTGCGTGACGATTCATCGCAGTTGGGTGGCCAACGTCGTGCCGTTTGCCGTGCCCTTTCGCGACGAGCCGGAGGAGAGGATCGTGTTTCTCGGGTCGCAACTCGGGCTCACGCCGCATCGCCTGCGGCAGATCGAGTATTTGAAAAAGCGATACAAGGATCGCTTCGTGCCGTTTCACGATCACTCGGTCGACGTCGCGGATCGCGATGCGCTGAGTCGCTACAAGGTGGGTTTTTGTCCCGAGGGTCGGAAGTTCACGACGCCGGCGATGGCGAAGACGCACACGGACCGGCCGTTTTGGTCGGGGTGTCTCGGGCTGGTGCCGGTAAGCGAGGATTCGGCGAGCGGCGGCCGGCTGCAGGAGCTGCACGAATCGGGAGTGATCGTGCGCTATCCGCATGCGGATCTCGCCGCGCTCGGCGACGCATGTGATCGGGCCTTGGCGATGACGCGCGAAGATCGCCAGGTGATCTACGAGTATTTCAATCGCCACGAAACGGTCGGGACGGTCGTGGCGGACGCGATCGCGCGAAGCGCGAAGCTGTGAGCGGCGAGTGCGGCAGCGAGGATTGGCCGCGAAGAGGCGCGAGAAGGCGCAAAGAGCGAAGAGGAGGGGTTGGGGGATCTTTCTCTTTCCTCTTTATCTTTCTCTCCGGATTGGGCGTGAGACTGAGGTGGCGAGGCAGGGGCTCTGGCCTGTCCTGACGCTCTGACGAAAAAGGAAAGAGAAAGAGGGCTGATCGGAGCGTTAAGCCCCTCCCACAGTTTTCTGTCCTCTGTGCACTCTGTGTCGGAGCTCTGTGTTCTCAGTGGCCCACGGATTGGAAATCATTCGCGTCGATTCGCGTGATTCGCGGGCGGTCGCGGTCGATCCCCGAAAAACACGAAGGCCCCGGCGGTGGGGCCGGGGCCTGGGCATTTGCAGGCAATCACGACTGCATGGCACTATACTACTGGCTATACTGACCAACTAACCTGGCACTGACTCCTCTCCAGTTCCGAGGGCCTTCGCAGGGACTTTCTTTTCCCCGTCCGCCTTAGCCTGGCCGCCGTGTTACCGGCGGCCAGGTGGGCGAATCAGGAAGATCCCTGTTGTGTCATCAGTTTACTGGAGCAACCGGAGCGCCGTCTGCGCGCTCTGATTGGCTTGCGAGAGCATCGCGGTGCCGGACGAGACCAGAACGTTCCAGCGGGCAAGCTGGGTGGATTCGGTCGCGACATCGACATCGGTGATGCGGCTCGCGGCGGCTTCGAGGTTGGCCTTGTTGACCGTCAGGAGCTCGCCGGCGAATCCGAGGCGGCTTTGTTCCGCACCGTTTTCGGCGCGCATCGTAGCCACGTTCTGGATCGCATCGGTGATGTCCTTCAGATCGATGCCGCTGAGGGTGGTCACACCCGAGGCGGTGAGGGCGCCGATGCCGGTGCCGGAGTCCCCGAGGTCGCGACCCTTGATGGTCACGGCGGAGGACGAGCTGGCGTCTTCCGTGACGTTGACCGTGAGGTCCGACGAACCAAAGAGATCCACGCCGTTGAACTTCTCACTCGTGATCGAGGTGAGCTGGCTCCGCAGGGCGTTGAACTCCGAGTCGTAGTTTGCCAGGTCGTCCGTGTTCTTCGTCGGATCCGCGTAGAGCGTCTTGAGCTCGCTCATGCGGTCGAGGATTTTGGCGGTGACCTTCAGGGCACCGTCCTGGGTCTGCAGGTAGGACGTGGCGTTGCCGATGTTGCTCGCGACGGCGCCCTGGCGGACGGCGGCGGCGGACAGTTTCATCGACACCGCCAAACCGCCGGCATCATCGGACGGATTGACGATCTTCGAGCCGCTGGAGAGCCGGTTGAGGCTCTTCTGCAACGAGGAGTTGGAGGCGGCGAGGTTGTTCGCCGCAACCGTCGCGGCGTAGTTGGTATTAATCACGACTGACATGGTCTATCCTTGATCTTGTGCAACACTCCGCAGTTGCCGCGGGCCTTGATAGTCGGCGTGGGCCTCGCCGTTCGAAGCTGGTGCTTCAAAGGGACTGCGCATGGGGAGCGCAAAGGGGAGGGGGAAAATGATCAGGAAACCCAAGGCCCCACAGATTCAGACAACCGCGTGAGAATCTCTGCCGCGGGCCGGGTCACTACTCCGGCCGCGCGGTGAGGAGCTGGGCGAGGGCTGCTTCTTACTGGAGCAGCTTGAGCGCGGTCTGCGCGCTCTGGTTGGCCTGCGAGAGCATCGCAGTGCCGGATTGCACGAGGACGTTCCAGCGGGCCAGCTGGGTCGACTCTGTCGCGACATCCACATCGGTGATGCGGGAGGCAGCAGCTTCGAGGTTGGCCTTGTTGACCGTCAGCAACTCGCCGGCGAATCCGAGGCGGCTTTGCTCCGCACCGTTTTCGGCGCGCATCGTAGCCACGTTCTGGATCGCATCGGTGATGTCCTTCAGATCGATGCCGCTGAGGCTCTTCACGCTGACGTCGGTCAGGGCACCGATGCCGGTGGAGGAGTCCGAGAGGTCGCGACCCTTGATGGTCACCGCCGAGGTGGAGCTGCCGTCGTCGGTGACGGCGACGCTGAGCGTGGCCGAGCCGAAAAGTTCGACGCCGTTGAACTTTTCCGTGGCGAGAGCGGTGAGCTGGTGCTGCAGCTCGACAAACTCCGCATCGTAGTTCGCCAGGTCATCCGTGTTCTTGGTCGGATCCGCGTAGAGGGTCTTCAGTTCGCCCATGCGGTCGAGGACCTTGGCAGCGACCTTGAGCACACCGTCCTGCGTCTGCAGGTAGGAGGTGGCGTTGCCGATGTTGACCGAGACGGCGCCCTGGCGGACGGCCGCGGCGGACAGCTTCATGGAGACAGCGAGACCACCGGCGTCGTCGGCGGGCGTGACGATCTTCGAGCCGCTGGAAAGCCGGTTCAGGCTTTTCTGCAACATGGAGTTGGAGGCGGCGAGGTTGTTCGCGGCGACGGTCGCAGCGAAGTTGGTGTTGATGACAACAGACATGGTATCTTCCTTGATTCTGAGCGCGACGTCCGTGTCGCAGTCGTATCCGGGAGGTCGGCTCCGGATCGCGCCGGCCGAAACTTTTGTTTCGACGGGGGCTGATATCGACGAAGGGCAAGCCCAATTTAGCAGAAATGTGGAAAATCTCGTTCTGCTTCAGTTTCAGCCAGAACGAGCCGATACCCCCTGTTGATTCATTGCATCCCTTCTCCTCATGGCTGGCATCTCCGTTTCAGGTCTGATCTCCAACTCCTTCGACTGGCAGTCCGTGGTGGATCAGCTCATCACCATCGAGAAGACCCCGATCGCGCGCCTGCAGAACGAGCAGGCGAAGAATAACGACAAGCTCGCCAGCCTGAACTCGATCCGCAGCTACATGACTGATCTGCAGGTCTCTGCGATCTCGCTGCGCTCGTCGACCCTCTTCAAGACCCGCTCGGCCACCTCGAGCACCGCCGGCTCCACCTGGACTCCCACTGCGAGCTTTGGCGCGACGACCGGTTCCTATGCGGTTTCGGTCTCCCAGCTCGCGACCGCCTCGCGCCGACTCGGCACGAGCGGCGTTTCCGCGAAACTCGCCGCCGATGGCGACACCTCGGCTGTCACGCTGGCCACGGCGAGCACCTCGACGGCGATCACGGCAGGTAACTTCACGGTCAACGGCAAGACTGTCACGGTCGCTCTCACCGACTCGCTGGACGATGTGTTTGCGAAGATCTCCACCGCCACAGGCGGGAAGGTCACCGCGAGCTATAACTCGACCTCCGATAGAATCACCCTGGCCAACTCCGACGAGGAGGACACCAGCGCCATCGAGCTCGGGGCCGTCAACGACACGAGCAATTTCCTCACCGCGATGCGGCTGAAGAACAACGGCACCACCTCCGTTACCAGCTCGGCCAAGCTCGGCGCCGTCTCGCTCTCCGCCACCATCGCACAGGCCGGCCTCTCTGGTTCCCTCGCGGCCGACGACGACGGCAATGGTTCGTTTTCCATCAACGGCGTCGAGATCACCTATAATGTGAACACCGACACGCTGCGCAGCGTGCTCAACAAGATCAACGTCTCCAGCGCCGGCGTCACCGCCAGCTACGATTCCTCCAACGACCGCTTCGTCCTCACAAACAACTCCACCGGCGACACGGGCATCGGCGCCAACGAAGTTTCCGGCGGCCTGCTCGACGCGATGGGCCTCACCAGCGGCTCCTCGCTCGATCGCGGCAAGAACGCCCTCTTCACCGTCAATGGCGGCGAAACTCTCGAGAGCCAGAGCAACACACTCGCTGCCGACCTGCACGGCGTCACCGGTCTTTCGCTGAAGGTCGATTCAACCGGCACCCAGACGATCACGATCGGCTCCGACACCGCGACCATCAAGGCGGCCATCACGGACTTCATCGACAAGTTCAACGCGGTCCAGTCGCTGATCGAGGCCGAGACCGCCGTCTCCAAGGGCGCGGACGGGAAGATGATCGCCGCCACGCTCGGCGGTAACCGCGAGGTCGAGGCGTGGGGCCGCCAGCTCCGCGCCATGGCCTTCGACGCCATCCCCGGCCTCAGCTCCACGATGTCCCGCTTCAACGACCTCGGCCTCGACATCGATACACTCACTTCGCAGATCAAGATCAAGGATGCGGCCAAGCTCGACGAGGCTCTCCAGAATAACAGCGACGACATCAACGGATTCTTCACCAACGCGAGCACCGGCTTCGCCCAGAAGTTCTCCTCTTATCTCACCAAGTTGCTCAGTTCCTCCAGCGGCGCCATCGCCACGCAGCAGACGACACTCACTTCGCAGAACAAGAACATCGAGACGCAGATCGAAACCCTCAACCGCCGCATCGAAGCGCAGCGCGAACTCCTCACCAAGGCGTTCCTCGCGATGCAGGACGCGCAGTCGGCGGCGTCAAATCAGCAGAAAACGATCAACGACATGTTTGCGAAGAAGAGCTCCGACAACTAACCGTCCCGCCGTGTCACCGCTCCTCCTTTCCCGCCGCACCCTCTCGCGCCTCGCCCTGTCGGTCTCGCTCGCGACCGCCGCCCTGGTGTTTTCCGGATGCGGCACCACGGCGCCCAACGATCCTGCGCGCATTGGCCCTTTTTACACGCCGCGCAACTTCGCGGGCGACCCGCAACTCCCTGCCGACATGCGCCGGGTCGTGCTGCTCCCGATCTACGGGGGCAGCGTGGCCAACCCGGAGAGCACGGGCGCGCTCGACCCGGTGTTCGTCACGGAACTGCAGAAGCAAAACCGGTTCGAAATCGTCGTGCTCTCGCGCGAAGACTGCCTCCACCGCTACCGGATGCCGGAGATTTCCTCCACCGCCGCGCTCCCGCACAATTTCATGGCCGGCCTCCGTCGCGACTACGCGGCTGATGGCGTGATGTTTGTCGACGTTACTGCCTTCAAAGCTTACCGGCCGCTCGTTCTCGGCGTGCGCGCCAAGCTGGCGTCCATCACCGGAGACACGCGCCTGGTGTGGACTTTCGACAACATGTTTTCCGCGGCCGATCCCGCCGTGGCCAACAGCGCCCGCCGACATTTTCTCTCCAGCGATCCGCGCGGCGTCCCGGCCGACCTCAGCAAAGCCACGCTCCAGTCGCCGGCCAAGTTCGCCAGCTATGTGGCCGCCACTGCATTCTCCACGCTGCCGCCGGTTTATGTGCCGCCGCCGCCGAGCGCTACTTCTGCGAATCCACGCTAAAGTCGCGCCACTCTTTACCGATAATTTGCCCATCTCCAACGGCGTTCCCTGTAATCGATCTCAGAGGCTGACCGTTTCGTTTCACGAAACCCAATGATCAACTCTACGACTTCCACCGACCGCGCGGTTCCCACGCCGCAGGTCGCGCCTGCCGGACAATCGGGGACTCGGCCGCCCACGCAGCGTCCGGACCAGCTTTCCACCGAAAATGCCGAGCACCTCAAGTCCGTGCTCGCCGCCCAGCCGGAAATCCGTCCCGAAGTGGTCGAGCGCGCCAAGGCGCTCGCGGCCGATCCCGACTATCCCTCGCTCGACATCCTGAAACGCGTCGGTGGGTTGATTCTCGCTTCCCCCGACCTCAGCGAAGATCAGTCCTGATCCGTCCATGGTCGCCGCCGGTTACATCAAGACCTATCGCAGCAACGCGGTCCTGACCGCGAGCCCCGGCCAACTGGTATTGATGCTCTACGATGGGGCGCTGAAAGCCATGGGTCTCGCGCGCGAGGCGCTCGAGCAACCCGAAGGCGATCCCCGCCGCATCGAGATCATCAACCACCAACTCCAGAAGGCGCAGAACATCCTGGCCGAGCTTCAGAGCGGTTTGAATTTCGAGGCCGGCGGCGAGCTCTCCAACACGCTTTACCGCCTCTACGATTACCACAATCGCCGCCTCATGGAGGCCAACCTGCGCAAGCAGGTCGCCCCGGTGATCGAGGTCGAGCGTCTCGTGCGCGATCTGCGCGATGCGTGGGCTGAGATGCTCATGAAGCAGGAAGGCGTCCCTGCCAGCGGAGAAGGCATGCGCGTCGTCGCCTGAGCGACTTCGCCCCTCTTCGTCCTCTCGCATGGAAACACCGTCTCGGAAGTTTGCCCGCCTGGTCGATGCGTTCGATCGGCTCGTGAACGAAGAGGCGGCAGCGCTGCGCGAAGGTGAATTCGATCAGCTCGCCGATCTTCACCGGCGGGTCCAGCCTGTCGTCGACGGACTCGCCGCGCTGGGCATCGGTGTTGCCGACTCTCACCAGCAAGCCCGCCTCGCTGAATCGGTGGCCCGCCGCCAGACCAACCTTGCAGCGATCGAAGCCCAGCTCGCCACCACGCGCGCAGAACTTCACTCCGTGCAGGAAAGCAGCCATCGCGTGGGGAAAATCGTCCCTCTCTACGGCAAGGCCGAGAATGAGTTCGCCACCACCGGCCGGCTCGCGGCCTCCGGCTGATTTCGCCCGCGCGGATCTGCGCCCACGAAAGATGAAGCCCGCCATTTCCCGGCGGGTTTTTTTGTGCTGAACCTCCGAGGCACAGAGATCGCCGAGGAAGGGGACTCGATCTCGATCCGGAGCATCCCGGGATTCTGCCTCTTTCTGTGACCTCTGTGGCTTTGTGATTCGAACGACTCGAGCCGCACGTGGGCACGACTCGATGCGGTCTCAGGCGCGATTCGCGGTGACAAAAAACCCGTCGTGGAGACGACGGGTCTTGCGAGGAGAGAATTGATTTTCGTTTAGCCGACCGCGGCGAGAGGCACGTCCCCGGCGGCTTCGCTGGACGTGTTGGCGGCTTCGGCGGGAGGACCGTTGAGCCAGGTCGAGGCAATCCGTGCGGATTCTATTTTCCAATTCAAGGTGGGCGTGTCGTAAACGGAGACGACGACCGGGGAGTTGCTGCCTTGCCAGGTGAGGTGGGCTTTCAGGCAAAAGGATCCGTCCGCCAGGCCGAAGTGCTGCACGACGATCACGCCTTGGGGCATGCCGGGTTCGGCGTCGGCTCGGAGCGTGAGCGTGAGCCGTGCGATGCCGGTTTGGAAGTTCACCATGCGTGCCGAGTCCCAGACCGAGTTTTCCGCAGCATTCGCCTCCATGAGGATGGCGCGTTCGATGTCGGTCAGGAAGGAGAGCAGGCGCATGGTGGAGAGGGAGATTGGTGGAACGCTGCGGGTTACATCGTCACACCGGCCGGGAAGTTTATCGAAAAAACCTAAAGTTTTGGGACCCCGTTCCGAATGGGCGCAAGATGGCTCAGTCCTTGGCACCGAACGCGCGTTCCGACGCAGCTGAAACAGCTGGTGGAGCGGGGCTGCCGCTGGCACTCCTGCTCGTGGAGGACGAGGAGTGCCTCTCGGTGATGCTCCAGCAGTTGTTGCGGCGGGCGCAGGTGCGTGTGTTTCACGCGGCCGACGGCGAGGGGGCGCTGAAACTGCTTCAGCAATGCGGCCCCGAGATCGGCTGCGCGATGGTGGACTGCCAGTTGCCCGACATGGACGGGGGCGAACTTTGCCGAAAGCTCCGCTCGCTGGCGCCCGGCATGCCGCTGCTGCTTACCAGCGGTCGCGATCAGCAGGCGTTGCAACGGGCGCTCGAAGGTTCGGGACGCACCGGGTTCCTGCCGAAGCCCTACATGCCGCGCGAAGTCCTGGATCGTGTCTCCGGGCTGTTGCGTGCGGCGTGAGCGCTCCTGCCGGCGTTTGCGGGAGAACATTTGTTTGAATTGCGTGCGGGCTGTGTCTTAGTGGCTCTCCTCCGGTTCAGTCAGGTTGGCTGAGCGAGAAGCGTCCACTCCTGCACCGCATGTCTTTCGAGAAGATTCTCATCGTTGAAGACGAACTGGTTGTCCGGAACTTGCTGCAGAGTATTTTCCAGCGGCATAAGCTGCCGGTCACGTGTGCCACGAGCCTGGCCGAGGCGGCGACGGTGTTGGAGCGCGAGCAATTCGACCTGATGATGCTCGATATCCGGTTGCCCGACGGCGACGGACAGAAGTTTCTCGAGCACGTGGCCGCGCTGCCGGAGCGACCGCTCGTGGTGATGGTGACGGGTTACGGCACGATCGAGTCGGCGGTGGGCTGTATGCGGGCGGGCGCGTTTGACTACGTGCTGAAGCCTTTTTCCCCGAGTCAGATCGATGTGATCCTGAAGAAGGCGCAGTCGTATCGGCAGCTCATCAAGGTCAACCGCCTGCTCAGCGACGATCCGGAGGACGAAGATGGCGTGTTCGTCGGCCGCAGTCCGGCGATCATGCGTTTGCGCCAGTTGGTCGATCGCGTGGCCCCGACGGACGCCACGGTGCTGATCACCGGCGAGAGCGGCACCGGCAAGGAGATGGTCGCACGCGAATTCTACCGGCGCAGCCCGCGGCGCAGCCACCCATTCATCAAGGTCAACTGCGCTGCGGTCTCGGAGAATCTGATCGAGAGCGAATTTTTTGGGCATGAGCGGGGCGCGTTTACCGGAGCCACCGAGCGCCGCGAGGGGCGATTCGAGCTCGCGCATCAAGGCACGCTGCTCCTCGACGAGGTGAGCGAGATCCCGGCGAACCTGCAGGCGAAGCTCCTGCGCGTGCTGCAGGAGCGCGAGTTCGAGCGCGTCGGCGGCAGCCGCACGATCAAGGTCAACGTGCGCATCCTCGCCACGTCGAATCGCGACCTCATGAGCTACGTGGAGAAGGGCGAGTTTCGCCAGGATCTCTACTACCGGCTCAATGTCTTCCCCGTGCACGTGCCGCCGCTGCGCGAACGGCCCGAGGACATCCTGGTCCTCGCGGAGCATTTCCTCCGCCGCTTCGCGCGTAAACACGGCGTAAAAGTGACCGGCCTGTCTGACTCCGCACGCGCCGCGCTGCAGGGCTATCGCTGGCCGGGTAACGTGCGCGAACTGCAAAACACGATCGAGCGCGCCGTGATTCTTTCGGAGTCCGGGCGTCCGGTGTCGTCGGGAGCACTCGGCCTCACTGCTTCCGCCTCGGTCACCAGTGCGCCCTTCGCGGTCGAGCCGGCGCCGGCCCCGCTACCCGAGTTGGCGCCCGAGCCCGCCGGATTCGAATCGACCCCGACCACACTCGTGCCGGACGCCGGACCTTCGGTCACGAACGGCAGCGGCCACGTGCTCCGCCTCGACGAGTTGGAAAAGCAGGCTATTCGCGCCGCGCTCCGCCAGACCGGTGGCAATCGCACCCAAGCGGCCGCGGAGCTCGGCATCAGCATCCGCACCTTGCGCAACAAGCTTCAGGAGTATCGGCAATCGGGTGATCCGATCGACGCCGACTTCGCGGCTGCGGATTGAAGCGCGTGAGGCGGCCGGCGATTCGGGGCGCACGCCCGATTAGCGCGGATTCGCGACGGTTTCTGCGGCTTGCACCTGATTCCTGCCGGTTGCCGGAATCGCCGAACTCGCCTCGGCACTGCGCCTTCCGCGCTCGAGTGGCGGCAGGGCGTTTTCCGCGTGCGTGCAAATTTTGATTAAGCGTTCGGAGAAACGCGCCGATAGCTGGCGGAGTAGTTTAATCCAGCCACCCCTAGCCATGCCCGCTGCCGAGCAAATCACCGAACACCTGATTCGCGACAACATCGCCCGCGCCGTGGGTGACGTCTTCAAGACCATGCTGGGCCGCGAGCCGAGCTTCACGCCGGTCGTGAACAACCTGGACTCTGTCTGGCCCAAGGATCCGCTCGCCGAGCACGGCCGCCCGCATGTCGTCGGCACGGTCGGTTTCATCGGTGACGCCAATGGCCTCATCTACCTTTACCTCGACCTCAACTTCGCCCGCGCCTGCACCTGCAATCTCCTCGGCATGACCGATGAGGAGCTCACCGAGGCCGGCGACGAGGTCATGAACGACGCCATCGGCGAACTCACCAACATGACGGTGGGCAGTTTCAAGAATGGTCTCTGCGACGCGGGCTACCCGTGCAAGCTCACCATCCCGTCCATCCTTCACGGCAGTAACTTCAGCATCGAGCCGATCAGCTCGGTCTCGCGATTCATCTACCACTTCGATTGCGGCGGACACCGCATTATTGCCGACATCCTGCTGAAGCAGGACGAATCCGATCCGATTTAAGCCCCAACCTTTCGATCTTCTCCGACCACCATGCGCTATAAGATTCTAACCGTAGACGACTCCAAGACCGTGCGCATCATCGTGCGGAAGGCCTTCAAGTCCTACGACTGCGACATTCTCGAGGCCGGCAACGGCGTGGAAGGCCTCGCCCTCGCCGCCAAGGAAAGCCCCGACCTCATCCTCCTCGACGTCACGATGCCCGTCATGGACGGCGTCGAGATGCTCACGAAGCTCAAGGCCGATCCCGCGCTCAAGGGCATCCCCGTCATGATGCTCACCGCCGAAGGTGGGAAGGACAATGTCCTCAAGATCGCCAAGATCGGCGTGCGCGACTACATCGTGAAGCCCTTC
>JAEYQF010000354.1 GCA_023410155.1 Verrucomicrobiota bacterium
CGAAATCCCGGTCCCGCCCACCCCTCCGCTCCCGCCGATGACCGGCGGCAAGATCGTCAGCGGCACGCTCAACGGCGGCGGCACCGAGATCCGCGTCACCACGATGAATGGCGACGTCACCCTCCGCAAAGCCCAGTGACTGGTCCCTCACTCGCTCCTACAATGTCATATATTAAATGACATTGTGGTTTTTTCCTTGGCCGCGCGAGTTTGCTCGCGCGGCTTTTCTTTTCGCACGGCAGCTGCTCTCCTCCGCCTCGTGTCCGCTCCCCCCGCTCACGACTACTCGAATCCGGAGCTGCCGCCGCGGCTCTGCCAGAACTGCGGCACGCCCCTGCGCGGTCCCTACTGTTCCACCTGCGGACAGCACGACATCGATTACCACCGATCCTTTCACCACCTGATCCATGATCTGCTGGAAAACTTGTTTCACTTTGAGGGCAGGTTCTTCGCGACGATCGCCTGGCTGCTCGCGAAGCCCGGACACCTGACGAAGGAATTTTCCGCCGGTCGCCGTCAGAGTCAGGTCAACCCGGTGCGCCTTTATCTGTTCGTCAGCGTGTTGTTTTTCGTCGGCGTCGCCCTGTTGAACCACGGACATCTTTTCGACTTTGATCGTCGGCAGATCGACGAGCTTCAGCTCAACGTCGGCTCGCAGGCGCCTGAGGTGCGGTCGCTGCTCACGGGCATCTCCGATGAGCAGCGCGCCGCCCTCAATCGGCATCTCGAATCGCTGGGCGACAAAGCCGGCGAAGCGGTGCTGGCCGATCCGCAGAAACTCCAGCAAGCGCTGGCCGACGTTGCGGCCGCCGCGCCGGCGCCCACCGCGCAGGACGATGCGCCACCAGCCCCCTCCACGCGCAGCGACCGACTGACGGAGAAACTCACCTCTGGAGAACTGAAGGCGTCCGAAGTGCTCGATGCGGTCGAGAATCGGGTGCCCACGCTCCTCTTCCTCGGCGTGCCCCTATTCGCCCTGTGGCTGAAACTATTCTACGTTCGCTCAGGGAGCTATTTCATCGAGCACCTCGTGTTTTCGCTCCATCTGCACACCTGGGCTTTTCTCGCGCTGATGGTGAGCAGCGGCTACGCGGCGCTCACGGGGCTCGTCGCCACGGCCTTGGCGAAAATTCTGGGCTGGGTCGTCGCCGCGTGGGCGGCGTGGTATGTGGTGGCCGCATTCCGCACGGTCTATCGTCAGAGCTGGGTGCCCAGTGCCGTGAAGGCGCTGCTGCTCGTGGGTGTGCACGCGTTTACCCTGCTGGTGTGCGGGGTGGCGCTCGTGATTGGCACGCTCTTCTGGTTCGCGGCGTGAGTGGCGCCTGAGTGCGGACCGGATCGGGACAAGGTCCGACCCGAATCGAGTCAACGTGCGCACCGGATCGCGCCACGATCCCGCGCAGCTTGCGCTTGGGCTTTCTGTTTTCTTCCTCCTCGTTTGAGCGGCGAACCGGAGGCGCGGCGCACCGGGAGGGAGTGAACGAGAGGGATTCGGCGCGGGAGGATCGTTGGCGCGGGATACGAAAAGGGCGCTCCCCTCGCGAGGAGCGCCCTGTGGTTTTCTACTGAGGTGTGCTTGGCTTAGTTCGAAGCGTAGCGATCGCCTGCTTCCGTGATGCGGACGGGCAACACGACCTTCTTGGCGACAGCGGTGCCGTCGACCTTGGCCGGGTTGAACCGCCACTTTTTCACGGCGTCCATGATCACGGAGGCGATCATCGCGTCGGGAGCCGAGACGACGGAGAACTCAGTGGGGTTCCCCTTCGTATCGACCGTGAACGCGACTTCGACCTTCGTGCCGGCGTAGCTCGAGCTGACGGAGCGCGGGCTGACGACGGACACGGGCACAGGCACGTTATCGTTCTTTGCCACCGTCTCGAGGTAGGCTTCTTCGGTCGTCTTGGCCGAGGCCGAGAGCGAGAGGAGAGCGCTAAGTCCAGCGAGGACGGCGAGTTTGTGAGCTGCTTTCATTGGTATTAAACTCCGCGGTCAGGCGGAGAGTTTGTTTTCTCTGTTCAGGTTAACACCCGCCAGGTGTCTGCGCAGGCAGACCTCGGGCGAGGTTTGACCCACACGGCATGACATCCGCGTAGGCCAAAGTCATACAGAGCAGCAGCAAAGAACGCGCGGCAGAGGCAGCCCGCGCCTGGAGCCTTATCGGCTCGTTTCCGCCAAAATCAAAGAACCTCGGACTTGGGGGTTCTTCGAAAGCAAAGACGCGAACGTCGGGCGGGACATTGCAGGAGCCGTGCCAAGGGAGGGAAGCACCAAAGAGCCCCGACACGTGATTGTTACATCGCGCCGGGCAGCGCCGGAGCGTGAGCCTGCAAACCAGGGGCGGTTGAAGCGGAGCGCGCGATTCCGACGGGCTGGAAATTAAGTAGTGCGGCGACTTGCCGACAGAAGGGGAACAACTTTTCCTAGTTTCTTCTGTGATGACTGATTCGACTACTCCGCCCGCGATGGGCTTTCTGCAGCGCGCCAAGGCCGCTTGTTTTCAATGGATCGATTCCGACTACACGCCAGGCGGCGCGGACAAGATGAGGGCAGAGCCGGACAAGGTGGATTGGATCCGCTGCATCCCGTTCATCATCCTGCATCTGGGCTGCTTGGGCGTGATCTGGACCGGCTGGAGCTGGTTCGCCGTTTGGGCCGCGGTCGCGCTCTATTTCCTGCGCATGTTCGCGGTGACAGGCATCTATCACCGCTATTTCTCGCACAAGACCTATAGCACGTCGCGCGGCGGACAGTTGTTCCTCGCGCTCTGGGGCGCGACGACCGTGCAGCGCGGCGGACTTTGGTGGGCGTATCACCATCGCCATCACCACCAACACTCCGACGACGAGGAGGATGCCCACTCGCCTCATGTGCACGGCTTCTGGTGGTCGCATATCGGCTGGATCACCAGCCGCCGCAACTTCCCGACCGATTACACCAAGGTGAAGGACCTCGCGAAATATCCCGAGCTCGTCTGGCTCAACCGCTTCGACACCGTCGTGCCGTTTGCCTTCGCGTTCGCGATGTTTGGCTTCGGCAAGCTGCTCGAGATCTACGCGCCCGGCCTCGGCACCAACGGCTGGCAGATGCTCGTCTGGGGCTTCTTCATCAGCACCACCGCGCTCTTCCACGGCACCTCCTGCATCAACTCGATGGCGCACCTCATGGGCAAGCGCCGCTTCAAGACCACCGATGATTCGCGCAACAGTTTCATTCTCGCGATCATCTGCCTCGGCGAAGGCTGGCATAACAACCACCACCGCTACCAGTCCTGCACCCGCAACGGGTTCTACTGGTGGGAAATCGACCCCACCTACTACGGCCTGAAGTTCCTCTCCTGGACTGGCCTCATCTGGGGACTGAAGCCCGTGCCGCAATCCATCCTCGACGAAGGCATGCGCGAAGAACACGCCGCCTCCGTCGCCGCGGCGCAGAAAGCCGCACTCGTCCACCCGGAATACTCCTCGCTCAAACGCGTGGTGCCCGCCGCTGCGGCGCTCGCGGTCGCGACGGCTGCCGCCGCTCAGACCAATCTCCCCAAAAAGGACGAGGGTCCCGCGATGCACAAGGACGTGAGCGAACTCGCGGACCAACTCGCGAAGCAGAACCCGCCTCCGCCCGCCGCCCCGCCGCAGGCGTAAGCGAGGAGTGGGGCGAATACCGTCGCCACTGATCGATTCTCAAACCGCACCCGCGAGGGTGCGGTTTTTTTGTGTCAGGTGAGCCTCGCGAGGCACCGATCCCGACCGCGGGAAGTCACGCCACAATCCGGGCCCGGTCGCGCCAAGGTCCGGCTTGAGTCGTGCCCCCGTCCGTCCCGCGTCGCGACCAAGTCCGGCATGAGTCGCGCCACGGTCCGGCATGACTCAAGCCAAGTGCAGGCGTGTGGCAGTTGCACCACAGCGACAACACGTTGCGTCCGTCGACAGCGTTGGCGCGTAAGAACGGGCACTCCACTTCACATGCCCACCCTCGCCATCATCGGAACAGGCATCTCGGGTCTCGGTTGCGCCCATTTCCTCCAACACGACTTCGACCTCACGCTTTTCGAATCGGCATCTCACATCGGCGGACATGCCAACACCGTCGACCTCGTCGAGCCAGGCACCGGCGCCGCGAAACCCGTCGATACGGGCTTCATGGTGTTCAACCAAGTCACGTATCCGCTGCTCACGCGGCTGTTTCGTGAGTTGGCGGTGCCGATCGTGCGCACCGACATGTCGTT
This sequence comes from Verrucomicrobiota bacterium, assembly GCA_023410155.1. Classification (GTDB taxonomy): domain Bacteria; phylum Verrucomicrobiota; class Verrucomicrobiia; order Opitutales; family Opitutaceae; genus Opitutus. The sequence goes on from JAEYQF010000354.1 coordinate 4,223, forward strand.
CAGTGTGCGACACGCCGGCAGCGGGCTGGAGTTTTGCGGGAGCTCGGTAAACCACCTCTTCGCGCAGCGACGAAATTTATTCCGCCCCCGTTTCTGGCGCATGCTTTCGGCGATCGACCGTTTCAATCGCGAGGCGTTCGAAGCGCTTCAGGACCCCGCCGTGGAGCACGAAACGCTCGCCGACTACGTGCGACGTCGCGGCTACGGCTCGGAGTTTTTCGACCTGTATCTGGTGCCGATGAGTTCGGCGGTGTGGAGCACGCCACCGGAGAAGATGCTCGAGTTTCCCGCGCGCACGTTGCTGCGATTTTTCCACAACCACGGTTTCCTCGGCCTGCACACGCAGCATCCGTGGTGGACGGTGAAGGGCGGCTCACGCGAATACGTGAAGCGCTTGAGCGCGCCGTTTCGCGATCGCATCCGGCGCGATGTCGCCGTGCTCCGCGTGGAGCGCACGCCTGACGGCCCGCTCGTGATCGCCCAGGACGGCAGTGCGGAAACATTCGATCACGTGATCTTCGCCACGCACGCCGACGACTCGCTGCGACTGCTCGCGGATCCAACCCCCAAGGAAGCCAGCGCACTGGGGGCGTTTCATTATCAACCCAACACCGCCACGCTGCATACCGACACGAGCGTGATGCCGCGCGCTCGTCTGGCGTGGTCCAGCTGGAACTACGAAATCGCTCCCGGCTCCGGTGCCCACGGGGCGTCCACAGCGACGCACTACTGGATGAACCGCCTCCAGGAGATCACGGAGCGCGAAAACTACTTTGTGACAATCAACCGGCCCGCGAGCATCGATCCGGCAAAAGTCGTCCGCCGTATCGCCTACGCGCATCCGCTGTTCAGCCTCGGGGCGCTTCGGGCGCAAGCCGCAATCCCCGCGCTTAACGAAAGGGCGACGTCCAGCACGCGCACGTATTTCGCCGGTGCGTGGCAGCGCTACGGCTTCCACGAAGACGGACTCTTCAGCGCGGAGCGGCTGTGCCGGCAGGTGCTCGGGCGCGATCCCTGGACGCGCACGGCCCAATCAGCCGCCGTGCTGGTGTCGTGAAAACCAGATCGCTCAACTCCGGCCTGTTCGAGTGCCGCGTGATGCACCACCGCTTCGCACCGCGGGAGCACCGCTTCGTCTACCGGATTTTTCTGTTCGCCCTCGACCTCGATGAAATCGAAGCGCTGGACCGAAAACTCCGGCTTTTCTCCGCCGGGCGGCCGAACCTGTATTCGTTTCGTGGAGACGACTACCTGCCCGTGCACGAGCCGGTGCATCCTGCGGAAGGCAGGACACCCGGGGCACCGGCAAGAGCTCCGGCGCCGAATTTGAAAACACGCGTCCACTCGTTTCTCACCGCGCGCGGCGTGTCGCTCCCGGAGGACGCCCAGGTGCTGCTGGTCACGCTGCCGCGCATCGCCGGCTACAGTTTCAACCCCGTGTCCTTCTATTTCTGCCGCTCGCGAAGCGGAGAACCGATCGCGGCGATCGCGGAAGTCACGAACACATTTCGCGAAGTGAAACCGTTTCTGCTGACCGAGCGCGCCCAAACGGGAAACGGCGGCGCGACGGTGTTCCGATTGCGGGCGCCGAAAGAGTTCTACGTTTCGCCGTTCTCAGACGTCGACGTGGCGTTCGATTTTCATCTCCCCGTGCCGGAGGATCATTTGGCGATCCGCATCGATGATTTCGCCGGCGGTCGGCGGATGTTGACGAGCACGCTCACCGGCCAGCGTCGCGAGTTGAACGATCGGACACTGGCTTGGTTTACGCTGACATTTCCGCTGATGACACTGCGGGTCATGACGCTAATCTATTGGCAGGCATTGCGCTTGTGGCTGAAGCGAATCCCTTGGTTCGCCAAGTCCGCCCGCGCGGCCGAGCAACGTCACTTGTATCGTCCGCACCGGTCCATTGCTCCCGATCCCGCATGAGAACCGATTTGCTCGCCTCCTCTCCGGCGTCCGCCGATCTCGCCTCCACCGACTCGGCCGCTTCGAAACCTGTGGCCTTTCTCGCGCCCCATGCCCGCCCTTCTCGTTTTCGCCGCTGGGTGCTCGAGGCATTTCGACCGATGACGCGCGGACACCTGCGCCTCGAGTTGCCCGACGGAGAAGTCCACGAGTTCGGCGCGCCCGGTGGCGTCGCCACGCTGCCGTTGCAGATCTCGGCGGCGGCGCGCCTGAACGTGAAGCACGAGGTCTTCTTCAAACGCTGCGTGCTGGGCGGCGACATCGGCTTCGCGGAAAGCTACCTCGACGGGGAATGGGAGACGCCGAACCTCACCGCCGTGATCGCATTTTTCATCCACAACGTGGATCAGGCGCCGACGCTCTCGGGTTCCGCCAACCGCGCGATCGCGCTCAACCTGCTGCGCGGGCTCAATCGCCTCACCCACCTGCTCCGGCGCAACACGCGCCGCATCGCGCGACGCAACATCGGCGAACACTACGATCTCTCCAACGAGTTCTTCGCGCTGTGGCTCGATCCGTCGATGATGTATTCGAGTGGCCGCTGGCCGGCTCAGGCGCCGGAGCTCTCGCTCGAAGAGGCCCAGCACGAAAAGAACGATGCGCTTTGCCGCTCGCTGCAGCTTTCCGCATCGGATCACGTGCTGGAGATCGGCACCGGCTGGGGCGGCTGGTCGCTCCACGCCGCGCGTAAATACGGCTGTCGCGTGACATCGCTCACCATTTCCGAGAAACAACACGCCCTCGCCCGGCAGCGCATCGCGGAAGCGGGATTGTCCGAGCGGATCGACGTGCAGCTTTGCGACTATCGCGACGTGCGCGGCCGGTTCGACAAGCTCGTCTCGATCGAAATGATGGAGGCGATCGGCCACCGCTACCTGCCCGCGTTTTGTGCGACGATCGCCCGGGTGCTTAAGCCGGACGGCATCGCCGCGCTGCAGTTCATCACGTGTCCGGACGCGCGCTATGAAGAGTTCCGTCGCGGCGTCGATTTCATCCAGAAGCATATTTTCCCCGGCTCGCTCCTCCTGTCACTCAACCGCGTGAATACCCTGCTCTCGCGCGCCGGCTCGCTGATGCTGCACCGGCTCGACGATCTGGGCCACGACTACGCCCGCACGTTGCGACTCTGGCATGAGCGTTTTCGTGCGCAGGAGTCCGAGATCCGCGCACTCGGGTTCGACGAGCGCTTCCTGCGCAAATGGAGCTACTATCTTTGCTACTGCGAGGCGGCGTTCGCCTTGCGTAACATCTCGGTCGTTCAAGCTGTTTACTCCCGCGCCAACAACCTCGCCCTCACGTCATCATGATTCTTTTCCTGCGCTTCTTCTTCTCGCTGGTGCTCGCTTCCATGCTGCTGGTTACAACGTGGGCGAGCACGAAGTCGCCGCTTTTTGGCGTGCCGGCGGAGGTGGCAGGGCACCCGTGGTTCATCGCGGCGTTATTCGATGCGTATTGGGGATTCCTGACGTTCTACGTGTGGGTTTTCTACAAGCAGACCTGCTGGCTCGCCCGCGGCGCCTGGCTCGTGGCGATTCTCCTGCTCGGCAACATCGCGATGGCCGTTTATTGCTTGAGCGAACTCGTCGACGTCGACCGCAACGCGCCCCTGTCCGAGGTGCTTACCCGGCGGCGCACCGGCCCCGGCTGGCTCGGCTGGGGACTCGCGATGACGGGTGTGATCGTGATCGTGGCCGCCGCCAACAACATGGGCTGAGCCCGCCGGGTCGCCCGCTCCGAACTCACGCTCCGTGTCGCTCGAGATCGCCGCGCCCGCTCGCCGCACGTTTTGGCAACGCCGGCTTCGCGACCCGATCGTCGCACAACTTACACAAGGCGTCACGCCGCAGAAGATCGCGCTCACGATCGCCATCGGCAGCGCGCTCGCCGTGTTTCCCATCCTGGGAACGACGACGCTCCTCTGCTTCGTGGTCGCGCTGTGGCTCAAGCTCAATCAGCCGATCATCCAACTGATCAACCAGGCGATGTGGCCCCTGCATCTGCCGGTCATCTTCTCATGCGTCCGGCTGGGGGAACGTCTCTACGGAGCCGAGCCCGTGAACCTTTCTCATCTGCGGGCGTTGGTGCAGCATCATCCCAGTCGCTTCTTCGAGGAGTTTGGCCGTGCCGCGCTCCACGCGATCACCGCATGGGCCCTGATCGCCCCTCTCTACATCGCGCTCGTCTACTTCCTGTCCCTCTGGATCGCCCGGAGTGTGCGGCGGATCAAACGGGAAAACGCCCGAGTCGCCGCCGCCGAAGAACATCCGATTCCATGAGCGCGCTCGCTCTCTTTGGCTGGGCGAGCGCGGCCCTGCTCACGTTGTTCGCCCTCGCGTTCTGGATCAGCCGCCGCGTCGACAACTACGGCATCGTCGACGTGGTGTGGTCGGCGGCATTCATGGCACTGATCGTGTTCTACGCCAGCGCCGGGTCGGGCTGGGCTCCACGTCGCTGGCTGCTCGCGGCGATGGTCGGCGCGTGGAGCCTGCGGCTGGCGTCGCATCTCGGTATTCGCGTGCTCGGGCATCTGGATCAAGAAGACCGACGCTATCGCCAGCTTCGCACCGATTGGGCGGTGGGCTTCGAACGCAAGATGCTGCTCTTTTTTCTCCTGCAGGGCCTCTCGGTCGCGGTGCTCGGGCTCGGCTTCCTGCCGCCGATGAGCAACGCACGGACAGATTTCCATGCGCTCGAACTGGCTGGCGCGGCCGTGTGGTTGATCGCCCTGATCGGTGAATCTGTGGCCGACCGGCAGCTCGCCGCCTTCAAGCGCGACCCGGCGAATCGCGGAGGCATTTGCATGACCGGATTGTGGCGCGTGAGCCGGCATCCGAACTATTTCTTCGAGGCGCTCGCGTGGACGGCGTGGCTTCTCTTCGCCCTGCCCTCGCCCGGAGGGTGGATCGCGATTATCGGACCAGCCGGCATCCTTTGGCTGTTGTTGCGCGTAACAGGCATACCCATGGCGGAACAACAAAGCCTCCAGCGTCACGGCGACGCCTACCGTCGCTATCAAGAAACCACGAGTGCCTTCGTGCCTTGGTTTCCGCGGAAGCGCCCGCCAGCGGCCTCCGCATGATCGATTCGCTCCTCGCTCGAAATCTGCTCCCTGACTGGCTTATTCGTGCGGGCATCCGGCGCCTGCTCGCGCGACGACTACGGGAGGAGTCGGCCCGCTATGACCGCGCGGCCTACGTCGCGGACCTCAAACAGCGTCCCATCGCTGTGGATACACGTGCCGCCAACGAGCAACACTACGAGGTGCCCACGCGCTTCTATCAACTGTGCCTCGGGCGACATCTCAAATACTCCGGCTGCTACTATCAGACCGGGCTCGAGTCACTCGACGCCGCCGAAGAAGCGATGCTCTCGCTTTACCTCGAACGGGCGCAGCTCGCGGACGGACAGAAGATTCTGGAGCTCGGCTGCGGTTGGGGTTCGCTCTCGCTTTTCATGGCCGAGCGCTTGCCGCACGCTCAGATCACCGCTGTCTCGAACAGCCACACTCAGCGCGAACACATCGAGGCCGAGGCGCGGCGTCGCGGCTTGGCCAATTTGCGCGTTTTGACGCGTGACATGAACGACCTCGATCTCGAGCCCGCGCAATTTGACCGCGTGGTCTCCGTCGAGATGTTCGAGCACATGAAAAACTATCAGCAACTGCTCGCCCGCATCGCCCGGTGGTTGCGGCCCGAGGGGTTGTTGTTCGTCCACATTTTCACGCATCGGTCGCTCTCGTATCACTTCGTCGCCCGTGGAGCCGACGACTGGATGTCCCGCTATTTCTTCACGGGTGGCCAGATGCCGGCGCACGATTTGTTGGCGGCATTTCAGGACGACCTCACGCTGATCAGCGACTGGCGCATCAACGGCCGGCACTACCAGCAGACTGCCGAGCACTGGTTGCAAAACATGGACCGTCACCGTAAAGAGATTCTTCCGCTCTTCGCGCAGACCTACGGGCCCGGCGAGGCGCAAAAATGGTGGGTGTATTGGCGGATCTTCTACATGGCCTGCGCCGAACTGTGGGGCTACCGTCACGGAGAAGAGTGGCTCGTCAGCCATTATCTTTTTCGCAAGCAGGCACGCGAACCCGTGAGTCGCGCGTAATCACCCGCGTTCGACGCCCATGCGTGCGCGTGCCACTGGTATCTTGCTCTGGCTCGCAGTGGCTTCGGCCACGAGTGCGGCCGATTCGAGCTCCGAGACGGCTCGCGAGGAGCAACGACTCGCCCGCCACTACTCCGACCTCAGTCACGATGTAGCCGATCCGGCCGAACACCGACGCCTGGTCGGACTCGCACTCGTTCACGCCCAACGCGCGGCCGAGCTCCAGCCCGACGATCCGGTGACCGAACTCTCCCTCGCGATCTGTTACGGCAAACTCGCCGAACGCGCCCCCATCCGCACGAAGATCGAATACTCACGGTTCGTGAAACAGCACGCGGAGCGCGCCCTCGCGCTCGCGCCGGATTACGATTACGCACATCATGTGCTCGGCCGCTGGCACCACGAAGTGGCCTCGCTCAGCCCGGCCGCGCGCTGGATCGTGAAGCTCGTTTACGGCGGACTTCCGCCCGCCTCCACCGCACAGGCGGTCCACCATTTACAACGCGCGGCCGAGCTCGCCCCGCAGACCGTTTCGCATCACGTGGAGCTCGGCTTCGTCCTGCTTTCCGCCGGAAAATCCGCTGCGGCGCGGAAAAGTTTTCAGCGCGCGACGGAGCTGCCCGCCGCCGAGAAACACGATGTGATCGCCCAACGCCGCGCGAAGGAAGCCCTCGCGAATGCGAACGTGCGCTCCGGGGGCGACTGATCCGAAACCAGCGAACCAGCCCGGGATGACAGGGGGTGCGAGCCGCGCCGCAGGTAGGCGCGAGTCACGCCTTTTCTCGGCGCGACTCGGGACGCATTCGGGCCCGACCCGGCCCCTTCAGGAGCCGGTTTTGAACTTGAACGTTTTCGGAGCGAGCGGGTTGCCCGCGAGATCCTGGAACCACGGTGTGTAGCCTTCGGGGTTCAGCATGATCCCGATTTCCGTGTTTTTCGGCCAGCCGCCGGAGGGCGGTTTCACCGTGAACTTCGTGGGGCTGGTCCACTCGAAGCCCGGCTGTTTTCCGCCCAAGTTCATGAAGCTGACGCTCCAGCCCTGCCGCGTGCGCATCGGCTCCTTGAACGTGATCGTCAGGGTGGCTTTCGGCGAAACCTTCGTCGCGCCGTCTGCCGGCGACGAGGATGAGACGGTGGGCGCCTTCGTATCCTTGCTGCCTGCGGTGCGGATCTTGAACCGGGTCATGCTCGCCGCACCCGAGGCATACGGATATCCTTTGCTCGTCTCGGACCGGGTATCCGCGCGCACGAAGATAAGCTGGCCCACGAAGTCCGTGCCCGGCGGCAGGGTCTTCGCCTTGATGGTGTAGCTGCGCTTGCTCGCCGCGAGCGCATCGGGCGTCTCGGGGTCAGGGGTCGCGACGAAATCGTAGTCGTCGTTCACCGACGTCACGGTGAGGATCATGCGGTCCTTCGTCGAAGAGCTGGAAAACGCATTCCACTTCAGTGCGAAGTCACTGCCCGCGGGCAGTTTTTGGGCGTCCGCATAGTTGGTGATCTTCGGCACGGTGGGAAAATCCAGGTTCTTCACCGACAGCTTGAGCGTCGTCGCAGAGCCGGAGACCGGATTGAGTCGCACGTAATAGGTGCCCTTGGGGAAGGTGGCGTTGAACGCGGTCAGGTTGCCGTAGCTCGCCTCGATCCCGATCTCTTCCCAAGCTCCGCCGTAGCGCTGGGGCTCGCCGACGAACACCCCTGTATTCGGAAGTTGGAGACGGATGTTCTCGAACGCGTCCTTGGGCAGGCGCGTCGCTTGCGCGGTGAACAGATACGGCAGCTCCGACGCAATCTTCGGGGTGGCACTGGAGGTCTGCTCGTGGATCTTCACCCGGGCGAGGATCACGGACGGCTTTTCGGCCGCGCCGAGCGCGAGCGAGGCACCGATAAAAAGGCCGAAACTCAGGACACGGTGAAGCTGGATCATGCGCTCGCGGATAGAGCACACTTCGGCCGAGTCAACGCCCGCGGCGGCGGAGCCCCACTCGACAATCAATTGCTGCGGGTTCGTGGCTGGAATTTCCGCAGGTATTTCAGCGCCACTTCGAACTCGTGCGGCAATGCCGTGGCGAGGGTGACGCGCTCTCGCGTGAGCGGATGAGTCACCGTCAGCTCGCTCGCGTGCAGCGCGAGTCGGTCGATCAGCGGCTTCTCCTCGTCCCGGCCTTTATAGCGCCGCTTCAGCTCGGAGAGCAGCAGCTTTATTTCGGGGTCGCCGTAGAAACGGTCGTTGAGGATCGGCGCACCCGCGGCGGCCAGGTGCACACGAATCTGGTGCGTGCGCCCCGTGAGCGGACGGCACTCGAGCCAGGCAAACTTCCCGAAGCGCTCGAGCGTGCGAAACTCGGTCAACGAAGGTTTGCCTCCGCGTTTCTTGAACACCCGCATGCGCCCAGGCTCGCGTTCGTCTTCCCCGAGGGCTGCGTCCACCACGAACTCGTCCGGCAGCAGGCCGGCCGCGTCGCGGATCGGCGCGATCACCTTCATGGCGTGCTCCGGCGGCAGCACTGCCGCCATCGCGAGGTATTTTTTGCCCACGGTCTTTGACTGGAACTGTCCGCTCAGGAAATCCAGCGCGGGCTTTGTCTTCGCGCAGAGCACCAAGCCGCTCGTGTCGGCGTCGAGCCGGTGCACGTTGGCCACGCCGTGGCCCATCTTTTCGTGGACCATCGTCATCAGGTTTTCGCGCGACTTGTCCCAACGATCCGGCGCAATCAACAAACCGCTCGGTTTGTCGAACGCGATCATCACCTCGTCCTCGAAAATCACAGGGGGCAGTGCCATGAGCGCGCGCAATGTGAGGCAAACCCCGCCCCAAGCGAAGCGAAGAATCTCTCCTCTCCGGGCCGCGCCGCTCCGCCGCCCGCGAGTCAAAACTCGGTAAGTCACCCAGCTGACCCGAAATGCGCTTGCCGCCACCGCCCGCCCCCGCCTGCCTCGAAAGCCTCGCGCTGCCTCGATGCCGGTCCTTCCCAAAAGCGTTCTCGTTTTCAGCGCTTCGCTCCAAACCGCGCGCATAGCCCGGCAGATTCGCCATAAGGACAATGGCGCCGGCGCCCAGGCTGTCGCGTTGCATCAGCTTCTCGCCCAGCAGGCGCGCACCGATTTCGGCCGCGAACATGGCATCGAGCCGGGGCTGCGCTACGAAACCTTCCGCCAGCGAGTCCCGTTGCAAGACTACGACCGGCTCCTTCCCTATCTCGAGCGCATGCGCGCCGGCGAACCCGATGTGCTCAGCCCAGGCCGCTGCTCGTCCTTCGCCGCCACGGCCGGCACGACCCACGCCACGTCGAAGACCATCCCGGTCAACGATGCGATGCGAGCGCACTTCCACCGGGCCGGCCTGCACGCGCTGTTTTGCTACACCGCGCGCGCCGGCCACCGACGCACGCTCGACGGCCGCCAGCTCCTTCTCGGCGCAAGCACCAGCCTGGCGCCGATCGCTGCCGCCGAGCCGCTCGCCGCGCAGGAGGGATCGCTGGCCGGCGTGATTGGCTGCGATTTGCCGCCCTGGGCTGCGCGCCATTTCCTCGCCCCCACCGCCACGGTGGCCGGGATGCCAACCGGTCCGCAAAAGATCGCCGCGCTCGCCGCCGACACGTTCAGCCAGGACGTCCGGCTGCTGGCCGCCAGCCCCAACTGGTTGCTCGCTTGTGCTCCCGCGCTCCTGCGGGAACGCGAGCGGCAGGGCAAACCCGCGCCCGACCTCCAAGCCATCTGGCCGCAGCTCGGCGTCTATGTGCACGGCGGTTCTCCGCTCACGCCGTTTCGCGACGAGATCCGCCGGCTCGTCGGTCGCACCGTTGATTTCCACGAAATCTACGCGGCGGCCGAAGGTTTCTTCGCCGCTCAGGACGGCAGCGAAGACGAGGGCCTGCGCCTTTTCACCGGCGCCGGGATTTTTTTCGAATTCATTCCCGTGGCCGATTTCTTCGGCACCACCCGTGAGCACGCCGGTGCCAAAGCCGTGCCGATCGAAGACGTGACCCCCGGTCGCGACTACGTCGTCGTGCTCACGACGCCGGCGGGGCTCACGCGCTACCTGCTGGAAGATATCGTGCGGTTTACCTCCACCCAGCCTCCCCGATTGATGCACGTCGGGCGCACACCGACCGGCCTGAACTCCCTCGGCGAAATGGTGAACGAGCGCGATCTCCGCGAAGCGCTCGCGACGGTGTGCCAGCGCCACAACTGGAGCGTCACGCATTTCCACGTGGCCCCGCTCTCGACCAGCTCGCTCACGGGCCAGTCACGCGGCCGGCATGAGTGGTGGCTCGAGTTGAAACCTGGCACCATGGAAACACCGCGCGGCCCGGCGATCGCCCCCGAGCTGGACGCGGAGCTGCGTGTCCGCAGCGCCCCATACCACGCCCGCCGCAACAGCGGCGGCATCGAGGTGCCGCTCGTCCGGCTGGTGATGCCCGGTGTATTCGAAAACTGGATGCGGCATCAGCCGGGCTGGAGTCCCGCGCGAAAGCTGCCCGGCAGCCGGGGCGACCGGCAGATCGCCGATGCGCTCGCAGCGATCGCCCGGTTCTGCCCGGAATGAGCCGCGGCCGGGTGCGGCTCGAGTCGGGACCGGGTGGGGACCGGGTCGGGCCAAAGTGCGGACCGGGTCGCGACCGGGTGCGCGCAGCGTCGCGGCTGGATCCCACGGCCGGCGCCAACAACAAAGCCCGCCGAGGATCGGCGGGCTTGCTCCAGGACGGGTTCGCGGCCGTGCGTATCAGGATTTCAGATACTGAAGCAGGCGCTGCTCGTAGACTTCTGTTTCCTCAGCGCCGACCTTCCGGTCGCGAACCTGTCCGTCGCGGTCGATGATGAAAGTGGTGGGAATGGCTTCCACTCCGCCGAAGGCTTCGATCACCGCCTCGTCGGCCATGACGACCGGGTAGTTGATCTTGTTGGACTTCATGAAGCGTTTGACGACGCCCGGGCCCTGCTGGTCGAGCGACACGCCGACGATCACGAGTCCCTGGTCCTCGTATTTCTTCTGCAGCTGGATGTAGCCGGGGATCTCGTGGCGGCAGGGCGGGCACCAGGTCGCCCAAAAATCGATCACGACGACCTTGCCCTTGAACTGCTCGGACGAGACGAGTTTGCCCTCCACGTCCTTCAACTGCCACGCGGGAGCGGGCTGCGGGGCGACCGGCTCGGCGGTAGCGAGAGCGGAAACGACAAGGGCAGCGGCAACGGCGAAGAGAACGCGGAGTGATTTCATGAAGGAGAGTGTGCGGACGTGGGAGTTGCGCAAACGGGGTTTTCTTCCCTTAAAAAACGGGCGGCGGGAGGTGGGCGGCGGGTTACTCCGCGCGCGGGGTCTCGTGCAGCTCGAGGCCGAGGATCTCGATGAATTTCTTCATCGCGGGGGTGAGCACACGGCCTTTGCGATGGAGGATGGCGAGCGGACGGGTGAAGTCCTTGCCCTTGAAATGGAGCGCGGCGAGCGTGCCCTGTTTGACCTCCTGCTGCACGGTGGCCTGCGGGACGATGGCGACTCCGTGGTCGATCTCGACGGCGCGCTTCACGGTCTCGATATTGTCGAACTCCATGACGGGCTCGATCTCGAGCTTGTTGTCGCGGAAGATCTGGTCGACGGCCTTGCGGGTGGGGATGTCGGGGTCGAAACCGATGAAGCGCTGCCCGGTGAGCTGGCGCAGCTCGAGTTCGCCGGCCTTCGAGAGCGGATGCTGCGGATGGGTGATGAGGACGAGGTGATCGTTGCGGAACGGAAGCACCTCGATCTGGCGCTGCTTGACCGGGAAAGCGACGAGGCCGAAGTCGACCGAGTTGTGCAGGATGTCCTCGTAAACGAGGTTGGAGCGGCGGTATTCGACGCGGACGTTCACCGACGGGTAGTCGTGCAGGAATTTTTTGATGTAGGGCGGCAGCTCGTGCAGGCCGATCGAGTAGATCGTCGAGATGCGGATGGTGCCGCTGATGACCTTCTTCATCTCCTGCAGCTCGCTGAGGAGCTTATCGTAGGTGTGCAGGATCTCCTTGGCGGAGTCGTAAACGCGCTGACCCTCGCGGGTGAGTTGAAACTGCTTCTGGCTGCGGTCGATCAGGAGCGTCTTGAAGTGGCGCTCCATGGCGCGGGCCTGCTGGCTGACCGCCGACTGGGTGATGCCGTTAAGCTTGGCTGATTTGGAGAAGCTCTTCGTCTCAACGAGGTCGGCGAAGATTTTGAAGTTTTCGATTTGCATGGTGGCGGCCCGAACTACGCGAACCATAATGGTCGCTAATTTCACAGCAATCCATAAGCGCGAAGACTGATGTTTCTTTCATTCGAAGAATTTCACGCCCGGGCCGAAGCAGTCCGGCTGCAGATCGCAGCCGCCTGTGCGCAGGTGGGGCGAGCGCCGGGCGAGGTGCAGTTGCTGGCGGTGACGAAAACCCACCCTGCGGCAGCTGCCGAGTATGCCGCACGTTACGGCTTGGCCGCGGTCGGGGAAAATCGCGTCCAGGAAGGGGTCGAAAAACACGCGCAATGCGGGGCCTCGATTCGTTGGGAGCTGATTGGGCACCTGCAATCGAACAAGGCCAAGCTGGCCGCCCAGCACTTCGACCGCGTGCAGAGCGTCGACAGCGTAAAATTAATAAATCATCTCGACCGGGCCGCGGCGGAGGCAGGGAAGGTTCTGCCCATCCTTCTTCAGATCAACGCGGGGCGTGACCCCGCGAAATTCGGCGCCGAGATCGAGGACGCGCCAAGCTTGTTGGAGGCGGCGCTCACCCGGGACCGCCTCCGTGTCGAGGGGCTGATGACGATCGCCCCGCTCGGAGCGACGCCGGAGGAAACCCGCGCCGCGGCGCAGCGCACGTTTGCCGCGCTGCGTGAACTGCGGGACACGCTCGCGGCGCGGTATGGCGTGCCGCTCAAAGAACTCTCGATGGGCATGAGCGGCGACATGATCGACGCGATCGCGGCCGGCAGCACGTGCGTGCGCGTCGGCACCGCGCTGTTCGGATCGCGGTAGCACGAGCCAAGAAATTCATTCGCCATCGGGCCTGCGCTGATCGTCGCGTCGGCTCGCGCTCAGGTCGTGTCGCGGCTGCACAGTATCAGAGTTTTTTAATTGGCGGATGCGCGGCTTTTCCGAGTTGCCGCGCCAGAGAAAGCTCCTTCGTTTCGCGACGTGGAACACGACACCCTGTCCGCGGCCGATCAGGAGGCGCTGTTGAGCTTGTTGGATGATCGCAGTGCCGGCGTGCGCAAGGCCTTGCTCGCCCATTTCACCCGGCTGGGAGAGCCGGCGTCTCGCTTCCTCCAGGAGGTCACGCGGAATCCCAACCGCATCCTGGCGCGTCATGCCGCCTGGTATCTCGACGAGCTGAAGTTCAACGACCCCGCGGCGGAATTCCGCGGCTTCATCCGCTCGCTGAGTTATGAACTGGAAACCGGCATTCTGCTGCTGAGCCGCACGGTGAATCCGGAGCTGGATGTCGGCGCGTGCTGCGCCGAACTGGAGCAGATTGCGGAACGTTGCCGGGAGCTTATCTCGGCGCCTGCGACGACCCGGGAACAATGCCGCGTAATCAATCGCGTGCTGTTCCACGAGTGGGGTTTTCACGGTAACATCGATCACTACACCGACCCGCGGAACAGCCTGCTCGACCAGGTGCTGGGGCGGCGCAAAGGCATCCCGATCTCCCTCAGCATCGTTTATCTGCTGGTGGCGGAGCGTCTCGGGCTGGAGCTCGAACCCGTCGGCCTGCCGGGACATTTCGTCGTGGGCTGCTTCGAAGAGGGAGCGCCGTTCTTCATCGATGTGTTCGACCGGGGCGTGTTTCTCGACGCCGACGAGGTGTTCGATCTGCTGCGTTCGCATC